>NZ_QPJN01000002.1:0-133105 GCF_003338615.1 Halanaerobium sp. DL-01 | reverse complement strand
TCACACCCGAATTGAGTTTTAGATAAATCTAAAAATTTCGTTGATGACTAAAGCCCCCTTTTTGCAGCTTGAAAATAAATTTTGGGGAAACTCCTATTTATTTAATGCTTTACACAATTAAAGTACCGTGGTATAATTTTAATAATTAAATTAATATTTTATGCTAAATGTTTTGAAAGGATGAGAAGAGAGTATGTTTGCATACATAGTGAGAAGACTTTTGTTAATTATTCCGGTTTTAATTGGTGTTTCGCTGATTGTATTTTTTACAATGCATCTTGCACCTGGAGATCCAGCAGTTATTATGGCTGGCCCACAGGCGTCTGAATCTGATATTGAAGCTATTAGAGACAATCTTGGTTTAAATGAACCTTTTTATGTTCAGTACGGAGTTTTTGTGAAAGGACTTATAACTCTTAACATGGGAGAATCAGTACAGACTAGAGAACCTGTTGTAAACATGATAAAGAACCGATTTCCCAATACACTGGTATTGGCAGTCAGCAGTATATTAATTGCCAGTTTGATCGGATTAACTGCCGGTATAATTGCAGCAGTAAAACAGTATTCATTATTTGATAATTTAAGTATGGTTATTGCCCTGCTGGGTATTTCTCTTCCCAGCTTCTGGATAGGTACTGTTTTAATATATTTGTTTGGAGTTAAATATAGAGTTATGCCTATTTCCGGTCTGCCGGAAAACTGGTGGACACTAGAATGGATTAAACATCTTGTAATGCCTGCTACAACCTTGGGAGTGGCATCTGCAGCTCTGATTGCAAGGATGACAAGATCATCTATGTTAGAAACAATTGGTAAGGATTTTGTAAGAACTGCCAGAGCAAAGGGAGTGTCAGAAAAGTCAGTTATAATTAAACATGTTTTAAAAAATGCTTTAATTCCAATTATTACAGTTATAGGATTAAATTTTGGGCGCCTGCTTGCCGGTACAGTAATAACTGAATCTGTTTTTGCAATAAACGGCATAGGGAGAATGATAGTGAGGGGAATCAGCACCCGCGATTTTCCTGTTGTACAGTCTTCTGTAATGATGGTAGCATTATTATTTGTTTTTATAAATCTATTTGTTGATTTAATTTATGCATATATAGATCCGCGAATTAGATATGAGTAGGGGCTGATAAAATGAGAAGAAGTGAAGTAAAAAAAGCAGGAACCCTGTATAAATTATGGAGAAGTTTAAAAAGAAATAAAATGGCTCTGTTCGGATTTACACTGATTATTATTACTATTTTAATTGCAGTTTTGGCTCCTTTTGTAGCACCATATGATCCATATAAACAGAGTCTCACCAATCGATTTAAGCCTGTAGGTAGTGATGGCCACTTCCTTGGTACAGATGAATATGGTAGAGATATTTTGAGCAGATTAATATATGGTTCCCGTATTTCTCTTTCAGTTGGTTTTTCAGCTGTTTTTCTGGGATTGATTGTAGGGGTTTCACTGGGACTTGCAGCAGGATTTTATCCTAAAGCAGATAATATAATTATGCGGCTGATAGATATAATGCTTGCTTTTCCAGGTGTTCTGCTGGCTCTTTCCATAATTGCTGTTTTGGGTCCAGGTCTGATTAATGTCATAATAGCTATCAGTATTTGGTCTATACCGACATTTACCCGGATTGTAAGGGGACAGGTTCTTTCTTTAAAAGAAAACGAATATGTTATGGCAAGTAGAGCTTTAGGGGCTAAAGATGTAAGGATTATGTTCAAGCATATCTTGCCCAACTGTTTTGGGCCGATAATTGTCTATGCAACACTGCGTCTTGCCTCTTCTATTTTATCGGCTGCTGCACTTTCATTTTTAGGCCTTGGCGCACAGCCACCGCTTCCAGAATGGGGGGCTATGGTGAGCACAGGTCGTTCATTTATTTATAATGCTCCCCATATGGTAATAGTGCCTGGAATTGCAATTGCCGTGGTTGTTTTTGCTTTTAATTTAATTGGTGACGGCCTCCGGGATGCACTGGATCCCGGAAGCCGCTAAAATAAAAAAAGAATTGAGAAGGAGGAGTAGTTTTGAAAAAAGTAAGTATTTTAATTTTAATGGTATTTTTAATGACAGCTTTTAGTTTTGGTGTTTCAGCACAGGAAAAAGTAATTACTTATGCTACAAGTGGTGAAGTTGTTGGCCTATCACCTATTTTAACAAATGATTCAGCTTCTGCTACAGTACAGGTACAGGTTTATGAGACACTGTTTTTGCGTGATGGAAAGACAAATGAAATAAAGCCAAATCTGGCTAAATCTTATTCCAACCCTGACCCAAAAACATGGATCATTGAATTAAGAGATGATGTTTATTTCCATGATGGAACTAAGTTCAATGCAGAAGCAGTTAAATTTTCATTTGATCGTCTGAGAGATCCAAATGTAGCTGCACCACGAGCAAGTCTGCTTGAACCGGTAGATACTATTGAGGTTGTTGATGAATATACAGTTAAAATCACAACCAAATATCCCTATGGACCATTTCTGGCAGCATTAACACATTCTAATTCTGCCATTGTAAGTCCGGCAGCAGTTAAAAAATACGGTGATTTAATGCAGAATGCATGTGGAACAGGTCCATTTAAAGTAGAAGAGTGGGATGCTGGAAACCAGCTGACACTTGTAAAGAACGATAATTACTGGGGTGGAGAGGTAAAAATTGATAAGGCAGTTTACAAAATAGTTCCAGAAGCTGCTACACAGGTTGCCATGCTGGAAACTGGAGAAATTGATTTTATTGATTCTGTTCCTTCAGAACATCTAATGCGCCTTGAAGCAAATCCAGAAATAGATATTGATATGGTTAAAGGTACCCCAATAAGATATCTTGGTTTTAATTTTAAAAGAGAAGAATTTAATGACATAACTTTAAGGAGAGCCATTGCTCATGCGATAGATCGAGATGGAATTATTGCTACAATGAATGGTCTGGCATACAAATCTTATGGTATAATTGGTCCTAAGGTATTTGGTTATAAAGAAGAGGTAGAAAAATATGGTCAGGAATATGATCCGGAAAAAGCTAAAGAACTGTTAGAGGAAGCTGGTTATGCTGATGGTTTTGAAACAACAATCTGGACCACATCAGTTAGTACAGAATATACGCGAAATGCAGAGATGATTCAGGCTATGTTAAAAGAAGTTGGCATTAATGCAGATATCAGAACTCTGGAATGGGGAGCCTACCTTGCAGAAACACGTAAGGGAAGCACAGACCTATTTCTGTTGGGTTGGTCTAACTTAACTGCTGATGGAAGTGAGCTGATCTATCCTAACCTTCACTCTGATAATATTGGTGGAGCAAACAGATCTTTTTATGATGGAGCAGATGCATATATAGAGGCATCTCGCGGTACAGTTGATCAAGAAAAGAGGCTGGAATACCTCAGTAAAGCAAATAACTATTTAGTTGATAATGCTGTCTGGGTACCACTTTATCATCAGTCTGTTTATGTTATCTACAGAGATAGAGTAAAAGGTTTAACAATTCAGCCGAATGGCAACTGGTATCTTAAAAATGTTGATGTAGAGTAGCTGTAAAGGGAAATAGTGTTAATTTAAGGACCTCCTAAAAGGGAGGTCTTTTTTGTGCTATAATTTGCCTATATACTGGTAATGTTGTAAACTATAATTAATGAGAAAATTAAAAAAGGATGATTATATGCAGAAAAAAACAAGAGATTATTTTAATATAGAAAAGCACAGCAGTTTAAAACCTGGCAAATGGAACAAAATAACTGATATTGAAGGTGTTAAAGTAGGTCATTCTACTCTGGCCGATGGTGATATCCAGACAGGAGTAACTGTTGTAATGCCACATGAAAATAATATTTTTAAAAATAAGCTGAGGGCTGCTGTTCACGTTATAAATGGATTTGGCAAAAGTATAGGTCTTGTACAGATCAGAGAATTGGGTAGTATTGAATCTCCTATAGTATTAACAAACACACTTAATGTAGGTACAGTATCTACGGCTTTAATAAAAAATATACTTGCACAAAATGAAGATATTGGTGGAAAAGCCGGCAGCTTTAATTCTGTAGTATTGGAGTGTAATGATCAATATCTTAATAATTTAAGAAAGTTAGCAGTACAGGAAAAAGACTATTTTAAAGCAAAAGAAAATATCAAAAAGGATTTTAGAGAAGGCGCTGTTGGTGCAGGGAGAGGTATGTCCTGTTATGGATTAAAAGGTGGTATCGGCTCTTCTTCCCGCAGATTTAAAATTTCTGAAGATGAATATCATTTAGGAGCACTTGTATTAAGCAATTTTGGTAAAAAGAAAGATTTTCTGCTTTATGGCAAAAGCTTAAGTGATATTATGCCTCAAAAAGATGAGGAAGAAAAAGATGAAGATAGGGAATATAAGTCACAGGATGGATCGGTTATTGTAATACTTGCCACTGATCTTCCTCTTTCATCAAGACAATTAAAAAGATTATGTGTTAGGGCAGGAGCAGGACTTGCTAAAACAGGTACATATATTAGTAATGGTAGTGGTGATATAGTGCTTGCCTTTTCTACTGCAGATTATATCACAGAATATGACAGTGGTGACTTTTTGCAGAATAAAATTTTAAAGGACCGAAAGTTAGATATTGTTTTTAAAGCAGCTGTTGAATCAACTCAGGAAGCTGTTTATAATTCGATGGTTACTGCTGAATCGGTAACTGGATTTAAAGGCCGCAGTCGGGAGTCGTTAAAAAATTTAATTAATAATATGGAAAGGTGATATAGATGGGTGCTGAAAAAATTATTTCTGATTTTAAAACTGCTGTTAGGGAAATTATTTCTTTATCTGAAGCTGGAGCAGGTGATATAATGGTAATAGGTGGCAGCAGCAGTGAGATTAAAGGAGAAAAAATTGGTTCATCAACAGATCTCAACATAGGTGAAACAATTATCAAAAAATTAATAGAAATTCTAAAAGAAAAAGAGATATATGCTGCAGTACAGGGCTGTGAACACATAAATAGGGCACTGGTTGTTGAAAAAAAATATGCAGAAAAAGAAAATCTAGAAGAGGTAAATGTAATACCCCATAGAAATGCCGGTGGGGCTTTTGCCACAGCTGCATATAAATATTTCGATGATCCGGTTATGGTAGAAAATATAAGAGCAGATTTTGGTATTGATATAGGAGATGTATTTATTGGAATGCATTTAAAAGAAGTTGCAGTTCCAGTTAGACTTTCTATTAAAAAGATTGGAGAAGCTCATCTTACTGCCTGCAGAACAAGGCCCAGAATGATCGGTGGAGATAGGGCCAGACACAAAAAACTTTGATAATTATTAGGAGGTAAATATAGTTGAAATTTCTACACCATATAATAGATAGAATAATTCTACTGACAGCAGGTAGATTTCTGGTTGTTCTTTCTGAAAAAGACAGCCGCATAAAAAAAGAACTTGAATTCTGGCCTGATGAATTTACAGCAGCTCTGGCAGCTGATAAACACGGGCCATTTATGTTCATCAAAAAATTAAATAATAAATTACATTATCTTGGGTTTAAAGAAGATGACAAAAAAGCTGAACTCAAAATTTTTTTTAAAGATGAAGAGCTGGCATATCAGGTTTTTTCTGTAAAAGAAAGTATAAGAGATTCATTTTCCGAACATAGATTAATTATAGATGGAGATTTTTCTGTTGGGGTATCAATGATCTATATGCTGGAGATTTTAGAATCATATCTGCTTCCATCATTTATGACAAAAGATATAATGCCTAATAAAATAAATAGAGAAACAGGAAGAGTAATGCTTTTTCTGCATACATTAACTTTAAATAAAGATAAGGGTGAATGAAATGAGATTTCCTGAATATTACGAATTTTATAATCCGGTAAAAATAAACTCAGGTAAAAATGCTCTATTAACTCTTGACTATGAGATGGAAAGACTTAAAATTAAAAAGCCATTTATTCTTACAAATGAAATGCTGGATGAATTAAATCTGCTCGATCTGCTGCTTGAGCATCTGCATGGATTTGAAATCAGCGGAAAACATATCTTCAAAAAAATCCCCAATGTGTCTTCAGTAGATATTGTAAAAAAAGCAGCTGAGGTTTTTAGAGAAAATGATTGTGATTCTATTATTGCTTTAGGTGGAGGTTCTGTAATAGATACCGCTAAAGGCATAAATTTAATGATATCGGAAAATACAGATGATATAAGGAAACTGGTGGGAGTAGAAACAGCACATGGTGACATGAAACCACTGATTGTTATTCCTACAACATCCGGCACCGGATCTGAGGCAACAGTAGAAGCGGTAATAACAGATGAAGAAAGAAAATTAAAATTAGAGTTCCTTTCCAATAAACTGCTGCCTGATCTTGCAGTGCTTGATCCCAGGATGACATTTCCTCTTCCGGCCCGCCTTACAGCTTCGCTGGGTGTTGATGTTCTTGTTCATGCTGTTGAGGCATATACAGGCCTGCAGAAAAATCCCTTAAGTGATAATTATGCACTTACAGCAGTTAAACTGATTGGAAAATATCTTAAATCTGCTGTACGGGAAGGGGATAATGTGAAATACAGAATGGCAATGGCAAATGCCTCTATAATGGCAGGAATAGCATTTTCTAATTCGATGGTTGGTATTATTCATGCTATTGGTCATGCCTGTGAATCTGTTTCTGAAGTTTCTCATGGTGATGCAATTTCTATACTGCTTTCACATGGTATGGAATATAATCTTAAGTTTGACTACTGCCGAAACTCCTATTCTGATCTGCTGCTTTCTCTGGCTGGCCCGGAAATATATGCATCTACACCGGCAGAAAAACGTGCTGAAGCTGCTGTTGATGAAGTAGTTAAACTGCTTGATGAACTGAAAGATCTGGCAGGTATTCCAAGAAATCTAAAAGAAATCGGTGTAAGAAAAGAAGATTTTGAAGAAATTGTAGAAAAAGCAATCCATGATGCAGCAGTACTTTCTTCTGCCGGCAGGGTAGAAAGAGGAGATATCCGTTCTATTTTAGAGGCTGCATATGAGTAAAAAGATCCACTTTTATTTGCAAAAATACTATTTTTTTGTTTTTTTACTGGACAAATAATATTATTTATATTATAATTTGAATCAGAGTCAGTTTTTGACTTTAAGTCAAATATTGAATTTATCTTTACTCCCCTCCCCCGGGGAGTTTTTTTATTTCAAAACAGGCATAATATGTAGAATAACAAACATATTTATTCAAACGGAAAGGTAATCTGTTTTAATTGGATTTATAGTGAATAATTTTATTTGCTCTATTTTTCAAAATATTTTATAATTAACATGAAATCGTTACCGAAATCGTTTACAAATATATTCTGGAGTGGTAGAAATGAAGGTTACAATAAAAGACATTGCCCGCAGAGCTGGTGTATCTGTCACAACAGTTTCTAGAGTAATTAATAATAAACCTGATGTTAGTTCAGATACAAAAAGGAAAGTAGAAAAAATAATAGATGAAACAAACTATCAGCCAAACACTATAGCCAGAGGACTTGTTCTTCAGAAAAGTTACACTATTGGTTTAATTATTCCGGATATATGCAATCCCTTTTTTCCTGAAGTTGCCCGCGGTATAGAAGATGAACTGAGAAAAGAAGGATATTCTGTTATCTTCTGCAATACAGATAACCGCAAAACTTGGGAAAAAGAAAGTATTGATCTGCTGAGATCCAAACAGGTTGACGGAATGATACTTTCATTATCCTATGAAAACTGTGATGAAATTTTTAAACTGGAAAAGGAAGGCTTTCCTGTTGTACAGCTGGACAGACTGGTTGAAGGAAGCAGTATTCCTTCAGTTGCAATTGATAATACGGAATCTGCATATAAAGCTGTAGAATATTTAATCAGTAAAGGACACAAAAGGATTGCTCATATAACAGGAGATCTTGACACAAATACAGGCCGCTGTCGTGCTGAAGGGTTTAAAAAGGCCTTGAAAGATTATAATATAAACCTTTTGGATAAATTCTATGTAAAAGGAGATTACAGCCGCAGTTCAGGCTATTATTCCATGAAGAAAATTTTGCAGGATGATGAACATCCCACAGCAGTTTTTACAGGAAATGATCTTATGGCACTGGGGGTTTATGAAGCCATATTTGATGAAGGTCTTAAAATTCCAGATGATGTATCTGTTTTTGGTCATGATGATATTGAACTTGCTTCACTTATAAGGCCCGGCTTAACTACTATGCGGCAGCCTAAATACCGGATTGGAAAACTTGCAGCAGAGGAATTGCTGGGTATAATAAACGAAAATAAGGATCCGAACTTAACTGAAGTTGTTCTTAAAACTGAACTAATTGAAAGAGAATCGGTAAAATCTTTATTAGATTAATCAGTTTAACTTATATATAATTGATCGAGAGGTTATGGTCATTTCAGTTAAGTGATTCTGTTGTAAAGACAAAAAATATCAAGGAGGAAAAAATTATGAGAAAGATTTTTTCAGTATTACTAGTATTAGCACTTTTTGTAGGTGTGTTTTCTCTTAATGTAATGGCACAAAATAGTGATATGAGAGTTGCTTTAGTTCTATCCGGATTTTTAGGAGATCAGTCTTTCAATGACAGCTCATATGAAGGTCTTAAAAGAGCTCAGGAAGAGTATGGCTTTGAACTTAAAGTATTAGAGTCTGGTGTTTCATCAGAGTGGGAGCAAAATTTAATTGCTATGGCATCAGCTGGATATGATTTAGTAGTTGCCAATACAACTCAGTTCCAGCAGATCGTTAAAAACAATGCACCAATGTTTCCAGATACAAAGTTTGCCCTTATTGATGGTGTAGTTGATCTGCCTAATGTTGTTTCTGCTGTATTTGCCCAGAATGAGGGTTCTTTCCTTGCAGGTGCAGCAGCAGCAATGTTTACACAGCATGATGAAATTGAAGGTGTTAATAAAGATAAAATTATCGGCTGGGTAGGTGGAATGGATATTCCAGTACTGCATGACTTTTTGGTAGGATATAAACAGGGAGCAAAATATATTGATCCAGAAACAAAAGTTCTTGTATCATTTGCAGGTACATTTAATGATCCTGTAAAAGGTAAAGAGCTTACACTTTCTCAGTATGACCAGGGAGCAGATATTGTTATGAATGTTGCCAGTGGTACAGGTAATGGTATCCTTGAAGCTGCAAATGAAACACCTCACTATGCAATTGGGGTAGATATGAATCAGGACGGCATTTATCCTGGTGCTATATTAACAAGCATGCTTAAGCGTATGGACCAGGCAACTTATTTAATTGCAAAATCAGTTGCAGAAGGAAATTATGAAGGTGGAAGAACAATCAAAATGGATCTTTCTAATGGTGGAGTCAGCTTAACTGATATGTCAGTAATGCAGGAAGCATTAGGAGATAAGTTTCCTGAAGAAATTTTAACAAGAATTCAGGAACTGACAGAAAAAGTTAAAAATGGAGAAATTGAAGTCGATTCATATGAAGGATTTCAGCGCAACTAAGATAATATAATTGATTAATAATTACCGGTGAGGTATAACAGCCTCACCGGATTTATAAAAGATGTATGTAGAAAAGGGAGTGAAAAAATTGGCCCCAATAGTAGAAATGAAAGGCATTTATAAAGAATTTCCCAATGTTGTGGCTTTAAACCATGTTGATTTTTCTTTAGAAAAAGGTGAAATACATGCCCTGATAGGAGAAAACGGTGCAGGAAAATCAACTTTAATGAAAATACTCTATGGAATTTATGATCAGGATGAAGGTACAGTTAAAATAAATGGTGAAGAAAAAAATATCAGTGATGCCAGAGAAGCTATGAGGCTTGGCATTGGAATGGTTCATCAGGAATTTATGCTTGCTGAAACTATGACGGTACTGGAAAATATTATTCTTGGTTTTGAACCTAATAAACATAAGCTGCTTGATTATGACAAGGCATATTCTGAAGTGATGGACTATTCAGAAAAATATGGTTTTGAAATTAGACCGAACAGCAAAGTTATTAATATTTCGGTTGGAGAAGCACAGAGAGTAGAAATACTAAAGGCTCTTTACAGAGGTGCAGAAGTGCTTATACTTGATGAACCAACAGCTGTTTTAACACCACAGGAAACAGAGGAATTATTTAAAATCATACGTTCACTGAAAGAAAATGGGAAAACAATAATTTTTATTTCACATAAATTGGATGAAGTTTTGGAAATAGCAGATAGAATTACTGTTATGAGAAAAGGTAATAAAGTGGAAACGCTTTCACAGAATGATGCTACTAAAGAAAAGCTGGCCTATCTTATGGTCGGAAGAGAAGTTTTTCTTGATTTTGAAATAGAAGAAAATGAACCTGGAGACAGGATTTTGGAAGTTAAAAATCTGAATGTGTTCGGGCGCAGAAAACTTTCTAATCTTAAGGATGTTTCTTTTGAGATAAAAGAGGGAGAAATACTGGGTGTTGCTGGAATAGATGGAAATGGTCAGACAGAACTGGTTGAAGCCCTGACAGGTTTAAGAAAGGTAGAAAGTGGTGAGATTAAAATTAGAGGAGAAGAAATAACAAATAAATCTCCTCTGGAAATCCGCCATCATGGTGTTTCTCACATTCCCGAAGACCGCAATAAAACAGGTTTATGTAAGGAATTAACTATTCAGGAAAATTTAATAGCAAATAAACTTCCAGATGATCCATATTCATCAAAAATTGGTATTATTAATTTTAAAAGGGTAAAGAATTTTGCTGAAGAGCTGATAGATAAATTTGATATTCGTCCACCCAAAACTGATGTAAAAATGCAGAATTTATCTGGTGGAAATGCACAGAAAGTAATTGTAGCCAGAGAAGTTGCAGAAGATGCTGGACTTATAATAGCTTCTCAGCCGACCAGAGGTATAGATATTGGTTCAATTGAATTTATTAGATCTGTGCTGCTGGATGAGAGAAAAGCCGGAAAAGCAGTGCTGTTAGTTTCCGCTGATCTGGAAGAAATACTTTCCTTAAGTGATAGAATTATAGTAATGTATGAAGGAGAAATTCAGGGAACACTGGATATAGAGGAAGCAAATGAAAATAATCTTGGTCTGATGATGACAGGTGGAAATCCTGATTTTAAGGGTGGTGTAACCGCATGAATGATAAATTAAGAGATTTTCTTTATGAAAGACAGTCTCTGCTTAATGTATTTATAGCAGTTTTTACTGCAATGATAGTGGGAACATTAGTAATATATTTTATGGGTTATGATATTTTAGAATCATATGAAGCACTGTATCAGGGTGCTTTTAAAGGAAGGTTTAACTTTGGTGGTACTCTTGAGAGATTTGTACCTCTTCTCCTTTCCGGTTTAGCTTTTGCTGTTGCATCAAAAGCATCTATTTTTAATATTGGTGTTGAAGGTCAGCTTTATTTTGGTGCAATAACAGCAGCCTTTTTTGGTTATATTATAAAAGGAGTACCTTCTCTGGTGCATATACCGGTCACCCTGCTTTTGGCAGCAGCGGCAGGTGGACTCTGGGCAGTAATTCCAGGATTTTTAAGAGCAAAATATAATGTTAATGAAGTTACAACAACAATTATGCTAAATTATGTGGCTATTTTCTTTGTTGGCTACATAGTTAACCATCCTTTCAAAAATCCTAATGTAGGAGTTCCACAGACACCTAATGTTCAGCCTACAGCTAGACTTCCGAAAATAATGCTTCCCAGCCGAGCAAATATTGGTATTTTTATTGCACTTGCTTTACTGGTATTTTTTATCTGGCTTTTAAATAAAACTACTTTTGGATATAAAGTTAGAGCGGTAGGATTTAATCCATTTTTTACTGATTATGTTGGAGTTAAATCCAAATTAATAATGGTTTTAACAATGTTTTTAAGTGGAGCTATTGGTGGTGTTCTCGGTGGTGTTGAAGTTCTGGGAATTCACGGATATGTGCTGGATAATTTTTCGCCTGGTTATGGTTTTGATGGAATTATGGTAGGTTTACTTGCAAGGAATAATCTTAAAGCACTTCCTTTTGTAGCTTTTTTTCTGGCAGCACTTCGCTCTGGAGCAATCAATATGGAAAGATTTACAGGTGTACCTAAAGAAGTAATAGGAGTTATAGAGGCGGTTATTATTCTTTTAGCTGCTGCAGAAGTTATAGTAGAAATTAAAAAAAGAAAAAGTTCGGACAAAGGAGGGGTTGAAGTTGGGTGATCTTGGATTAATTATCAATTTAAATTTATTGAGAGCCACACTCAGAATGTCAACACCTATTGCCCTTGCAGCCATGGGACTTGTTATAACAGAACAGGCTGCAATTACCAATATTGGCATTGAAGGCATTATGCTTATTGGTGCTTTTGTTGCTGTTGCTGTGAGTTATTTTACAGGCAGCTGGGTGCTGGGGATATTGGCGTCAGTTGCAGCCGGTGTTGTTGTTGCTCTGTTTATGGCTGTAATTCACTTAAAATTCAAGGCAGATGTTTTTGTTGCCGGTATTGCAATTAACCTTTTTGCAATTGAATTTACCCGTTTTCTGCTGAGAAATATATTTAATACTGCTGGAAGTTTTTATGATCCCAATATTGTTCCGATTCCGTCTATTACCATACCAATAATTGATAAAATTCCTGTACTTGGGACTTTATTAAGCGGATTTAAATTAACAGATTATCTCGGTATTATACTTGTTTTTGTAACATATTTTATTCTCTATAAAACTGTCTGGGGGTTAAGGATTCGTTTTGTAGGAATACATCCACTTTCTGCAGAAACAGGTGGAGTTCATGTTAATATTAAAAAATATCAGGCAATGATATTAAGCGGGATTTTTGGAGGACTTGCTGGAGCACATCTGTCACTTGGATATACAAGACAGTTTATAGAAAATATGACAAATGGGCGTGGATTTATTGGAGTAGCTGCTATGTATTTTGGTGGAGTGACACCTATAAATACATGGTTTGCCAGTCTGTTCTTTGGTTTTACTGAAGCTTTAGGTAATAATCTTCAGACATTTGGACTTCCATCACAGTTTATGCTTATGATTCCATATATAGCCACTGTGGTTGCAATTACAATAGGTATGATTAGAAAGCAGAAAAGAGAAAAAAATAATTTACTTTAAAATAAATTATAATAAATCAACTTAGATTTTTAAAATAAAAATTTAGAAAATATAGATTAAATATTCTATGGTTATAAATTATTAAATTTATTTATCAGAAAGATAATAGGAGGAATTAACTTGGCAGATAAAAAGAAAATTATATTGGATGTTGACCCAGGTCATGATGATGCAGTAGCTATTCTGCTTGCTGCAAAAAATGAAAAACTTGATCTGAAGGGAATAACAGTTGTTGCAGGAAATCAAACTTTAGAAAAAACCCTTCAAAATACTCTCAATGTATGCAGTTTTGCAGGACTAAATGATATTCCTATTTTTGCAGGCATGGCCAAACCTTTAGTGAGAGAACAGGTTATTGCTGATGATATCCATGGTGACAGTGGACTTGATGGGCCACAATTCCCAAAAAGCACCTTAAAAGAGGAAGATAAACATGCGGTAGATTTTATAATAGAAGAATGTCTGGCAGCAGAAGATGGTATTACACTTATACCAACCGGACCGCTGACAAATATTGCTATGGCATTAATTAGAGAACCTAAAATAAAAGAAAATATTGATGAAATAGTACTGATGGGAGGTTCCTATACTCTTGGAAATACTACACCAGCTGCTGAATTTAACATCTATGTTGATGGAGAAGCAGCTAAAGTTGTATTTGAAAGTGGACTTGATATTACAATGGTTGGTCTTGACCTGACACATCAGGCAAAGGCATATCCGGAGATAGTGGAAAGAATAGCAGAGATCGATAATGATGTCAGCAATTTAGTTGTAGAACTGCTCAAATTTTTCGGCTACACATATAATCGGGTATTTGATTTTGATGCACCACCTCTCCATGATGTATGTGCAGTTGCTGGAGTTATTGATAAAGATGTTTTTACTAGTAGAAAGATGAGAGTTGATATAGAAACAGATAGTGAACTAAACTATGGGAGAACAGTATGTGATTTCTATGGAGTAGTGGATAAAGAAGCAAATGCAGAAGTTGCTCTTGATTTAAATAAAGAACTTTTTTGGGATCTTTTAATTGAGGCTTTAAAAAAGTATTAAAATAAAGTTTTCTGGAGGTAATGATGAGAAGAGAAAAGATAATACTGGATGTGGATCCAGGCCATGATGATGCCATTGCAATTTTACTTGCTGCCAGAGCAGATAATTTAGATTTGAGAGGAATAACCGTTGTTGCAGGAAATCAGATATTAGAAAAAACACTTAACAATACACTTAATATAGTAAATTATGCAGATTTAAAGGTTCCAGTATATAAAGGAATGGCAAAACCACTGGTAAGAAAACAGGTTACAGCCGGCCATATTCATGGAGAGAGCGGTCTTGATGGGCCAGATTTTCCATCTTTAACATTAGAAGCCGAAAAAAAACATGCAGTAGACTTTATAATTGATGAAGCACTTAAGGCAGAGGAAGGAATTACATTAGTTCCTGTAGGACCGCTTACAAACATTGCAGCAGCTATTTTATTAAAACCTGAAATAAAAGATAAAATAAATAGAATAGTGATGATGGGTGGAGCTTATGGACTGGGAAACAGAACACCGGCCGCGGAATTTAATATTTATGCAGATGCAGAAGCTGCAGATATAATTTTCAAAAGTGGAATAGATATTACCATGGTCGGGCTTGATCTTACCTTTCAGGCCCAGGCCTATCCAGAAATTATAGATAGAATATCTAAAATTGGAAATAAAGTAACGGATTTGGTTGTAGAATTACTGGAATTTTTTGGATCTACATATCAGGATTTTTATGGTCTAAAAGCAGGTCCACTGCATGATGTATGTGCGGTGGCAAAACTAATAGATGATGATGTATTTACAACCAGGAAAATGCATGTAGATATTGAGACAGACAGCAGTTTAACTTACGGCCGAACAGTCTGTGATTATTATGATGTGACAGGTAAGAAGAAAAATGCAGAGGTTGCTCTTGATTTAAATAAAGAAAAATTCTGGGATCTTTTGTGTGATATACTTGGGCACTACAATTAGGAGGAAAAGATGACAGATAAGAAAGAAAAATTAGCAGAAGAATTAGAAAATAATCGTAATGAATATCTTAATTTTCTTAAAAAACTCATAAAAACAGATACAAGAGTTGTCGGCCACGGTATTGATGGTGGATATGAAAAAAATGGTCAAAAAATAGCTGCCGAAAAAATGGAGGAAATTGGCGGCAAAGCAGAGTTTTATAAGGTAAAAGATGAAATAATTAGAGATGCTATAGAAAAGTATGGAGAGGGTAACCCGGGCCATAATTATGAAGATAGGCCCAATTTATTGGGAAGATTTTCTGGAAGTGGTGGTGGAAGATCTTTAATATTAAATGGTCATATAGATACAATGCCTTATGGAGAAAAAGAACGCTGGAAGTATGACCCTTTTTCAGCTAAAGAAATTGATGGAGAAATATATGGTCTCGGCAGCTGTGATATGAAGGGCGGTCTTGCTGCTAGTCTGCTGTCACTTGATTTGATAAAAAAGGCAGGTATAGAACTTAAAGGGGATGTTCTTTTTGAAAGTGTTATAGACGAAGAAGGAGGCGGAAATGGTACTCTTGCATTTGTGCAGGAAGGAATAAAGGCAGATGGTGCAGTTGTCTGTGAACCAACAAGCAATCTTCTTCAGATTGGACATATGGGTTTTATTTTTTATCATGTAAAAGTTTTTGGTAAAGCACTGCACTCTTCCAGAAAGTGGGAAGGTGTCAATGCAATAGAAAAGGCTATTAAACTTATTGAAGCATTAAATGAACTCGAACATAACTGGCTGATGAAATATAAACATCCTCTAATGCCGCCTCCAACCCTTAATATTGGTGTCATTAAAGGTGGAAGTGCTGGTTCCACAGTTCCTTCTGAATGTGAATTTAAACTGTGTCTGCATTATTATCCAGGCCTTGATAAAGAAGAAATTGCCGAAGATGTTTTAACTACTCTGGATAATGCTGTAAAGGGTGATCCATGGCTGAGAGAAAATCCACTTGAAATTGAAGTGTATCAGGAAGGTGGACCATTTGAAATAGATTCTGAACATGATCTTGTTAAAACATTTCGATCTAATATATCGGGAAGTAAAGAATTAACAGCTTCTCCAGCTGGAAATGATGCTAGACTGCTTGCAAATCTGGCAGATACGCCAACTATTGTCTTTGGGCCGGGAAATCCAGAAAAAGCACACAGTATAGACGAAACAATTTCGATTAATGAATATATAGAAAGTATTTTAATATATGCAGGATTTATAATAGATTGGTGTGGTACAGTATAGGGGGTGAGTAAAATTAACAATATAATAGTAATTGGAAGTCTTAATATGGATCTGGTTGCATCAACTCCCCGCATCCCTGAAATCGGTGAAACAATTCTGGGAACTAAGCTTGATGAAATTCCCGGTGGAAAAGGTGCCAATCAGGCAGTTAGTGCCCGTCAGGCAGGTGGAAAAACCTGGATGTTTGGAAAGATTGGCAGAGATAGTTATGGAAAATATCTAAAAGAAAATTTGACAAAATTTGATATAGATCTGGAATTTTTAATTGAAGATGAAGATGAAGATACAGGAACAGCAGTTATAAGTGTTGATGAGAAAGGTAACAATTCTATAATTGTTATACCAGGTGCAAACAGCAAATTGTCTGCTGGAGATATAGAAAAAAAACAGGATAATCTAAATAAATTTGATATGATGCTCCTGCAGCTTGAAATTCCAGAAGAAACTGTTTTAAAAGCAGTTGATACTGCGGCAGAAAATAACATAATGGTTGTACTTGATCCAGCCCCTGTATTTAAACTTCCGGAATCAATTTACAAAAAAGTGGATATAATAACGCCAAATACAACTGAAGCAGAACAGCTGACCGGAATAAAAGTTGAAGATGAAGAAAGTATGAATAAAGCAGCAGATTACTTTCTGAAGAGAGGGGTTAAAATTGTTATTTTAACTCTGGGCAGTAAAGGCCTTTTTGTAAAGACCAAAAAAGAAAGCTTTACTGTACCAGGCTTAAAGGTCAATGCCGTAGATACTACAGCAGCAGGAGATTGTTTTACAGGTACATTTGCAGCTGTCTACGATGGCTCAAATTTAAAAGAAGCAGTGGAATGGGCAAATACAGGTGCGGCTATTTCCACGACAAAAATGGGAGCCCAGACTTCCATTCCAGATAAAGAAGAGATAAAGAAATTTTTAGAGAACATAAAGGAGGATAAATAAGCATGAAGAAAATTTTATTGGCCGGTGAAAGCTGGGAAACATTTTCAATTCATATAAAGGGTTTTGACACATTTTTTACAAGTAAATACGAAGAAGGAGCTAAGTGGTTGATAGAAGCTCTGGAAGAAGCAGATTATGAAGTTGATTTTATACCAAACCAGCATGCAGCTTCTAAATTCCCAACAGAAATTGAAGAAATTAGCCAGTATGATACCGTAATTTTAAGTGATATTGGTTCCAATACACTGCTTTTACATCCTGATACCTTCGAAAAATCAATTTCAACTCCAAATAGATTAAAGCTTATCAGAGAATATGTAAAAGAAGGTGGAAGTTTTCTTATGATCGGTGGATATATGTCCTTCCAGGGAATAGATGCTAAATCAAAATATAAAAATTCACCTATTGAAGAAATTCTTCCTGTAGTTATGATGGCTACTGATGACAGAGTAGAAGTTCCAGAGGGAATGTATCCAGAAGCAGTTAAAGAACATGCTGTTTTAGAGGGCATTGAATATAAATGGCCTATGCTTTTAGGGTATAATAAATTTGCTGCCGATGAAAAAGGAGAAGTACTTGTTGAATATGATGGAGATCCTTTGGTAGTTGTAGGAAAATATGGAAAAGGTCGTACTGCTGCCTTTGCATCTGACTGTGCACCTCACTGGGGTTCACCTGAATTTGTAGAATGGGACAACTACGGCAAATTCTGGGCTCAGCTTATTGGATGGTTAAGAAAAGATATATAAAGATATGATATCTAGAATGAAAATAATATTGTTAAAATGCTTCCATGTTCACAGTTTGCTTTCCCCGGCAAACTGAACTTAAAAAGCCTGGATGATTTATATCCAGGCTTTATAAGTTATATTTTATTCATACAAATTTTTAAAAGATTTTACAATATTTCTAATTAAAACCTGATTTGTTACAGTACCAACTCCACCAGGGACAGGTGTTATCATTTCTGCTTTTTTGCTGGCAGATTCATAATCAACATCGCCCAGCAGTTTTCCATCTACAAAATTTGTTCCGACATCAATAACAACTGTATTCTCGCCCAGCATATCACCGGTAATCATTTCTGGCCTTCCAACAGCTGCAACAACTATATCTGCATGTTTTAATTCCCAGTTTAAATCTCTGGTACGTGAGTGGCACATTGTGACTGTTGCATGCCTCTGCTGAAGAAGAATAGAAACAGGTTTTCCGACAATATTACTTCTCCCTACAACAACAGCTCTTTCACCTTTGAGTGGAATATCATAAAAATCAATAATTTCCATACATGCCTCAGCAGTACATGGAATTAAAGTATCCAGTCCAACAAACAATTTCCCAAGTGAAGCAGAAGTAATACCTTCAATATCTTTCTTGGGATTGATCATTTCAATTGTATCTTTAAGTGAATCAGGTAATGGCTGCTGAACCATTATTGATGTAATTTCATCACTTTCATTTGCATCTTTTAAAGAATTCACAAAAGCCTGTTTATCATCAGTAAATACTTTGTACTCGAATTTTATTCCTGCTTTTTTGCAGTTTTTTTCTATTCTTCCAACATAAGCTTTGCTGGCTGCGTCATCACCATATTGAAGAACACGCAGGTGAGGTACAGCATTTTTTTCTTCTTTAAGTCTTTTTACCTCCGCAATACACCAATTTTCAATTTTCTCTGCTACTGGTTTTCCTTGCAAAATTTTCATTTGAATATTCACCTCTATTAAATTAATTTGCTAAGTTAACGATTTCTTTTTTAAGTTCATCACTTTTTTTGCTCAGCATTGTGTATTCTTTCTTAACTTTGTTTACAAATTTTTTATCATCAACACTGCCGAGATTTATCTTAACATTTGCTATTGCACTGTTAACTGCAGCATCTCCTATGTAAGCTGCTACTTCAAAATCGCTTTTAAGCATTCTATTACCGATTTTGCTAATGGAAAGTGTAAGGTTCATCAGTTCAACAGCTTTTCTGGCCATATCCATAGAAAATTCTACTGCATCTCTACATATTTCTTTTACTTTTTCCTGACTGCCGGATTTGTAACCTTTCAAAATATCTGCCAGTATTTTACTGTCCTTATCTATCATTTCCAGCATTTCTTTCTGTAGTGCAGAAGACTTTTTCAGTATTTCTTTTGCCTCATCCTCTACATCCGCATACTTTTCTTTACCAATTGTTAGGTTGGAAATAAAGCTTACTACAGCAGCATTCAGTGCTCCAGAAAGAGCAGCTGCACTTCCACCTCCAGGGATAGAATTGTTTGAACTTAAATCATCAAGAAATTCATTAATACTTTTTTTTGAATACATAGTATTCTCCTTTCTTAAAAGTTTTAATACTAAAATTTTGCATTTTCCCTACTTAATATCCATTATAACAGAATAAGCAAATATATTAAAAGATTCTGACGATATTTTTAAAAATAATTTAAAAGATTAAATAAAAATTAAAATTTGTCGACTGTATACCACATGCAAAAAATGCTGATTTCTTACGACAAATAAAGGGAATAAAGCAACTTTGTTGAATTTTATACATAACAATAAACATTTAGTTTATTTTTAAACGTATAAGAAATTATAATTGGATGATTTATTGTAGATAAAATTTATGGATTCATAATTTTTGACATCAACAAAATTTTTAATCTTACTGTAATAAAGAAGTCATAAGTAATTTTGTTCTTTTAATATAAGCTGACTATTTTAAGGCGGTTAATAAAAAATGAAACCAAAATTTCTGCACAACATACAGAATAAAATATATTTTATTCCCAGCATTTATGCTGTGTCGGCTGCATTCTTGTCACTATTTGTTATTATTATTGATCGCTATTTTAACACTGTTATTATAAATTATTTGCCTGGATATTTTTTTACTTCTTATGACCTGGCTAAAACGATTTTATCTACACTTGCCGGTTCGCTATTTGCTATGATTACAGTATCTTTTTCTACAATTATGGTTGTTTTGACCATGTATTCTTCACAGTTTTCTCCCAGAACTATGCAGGATTTTCTGAAAAACAGAGTTACATTAAAAGTACTGGGAGTTTTTATCGGTGGTTTTATTTATTCTATTTTAACTCTTTTATTTTTAAATGATAATCTACAGGGAGAACAGGAGGCAGCAATTTTTTCTCCTTTAATTGCGGTTATAGTTGCCATTATTTGTCTTGGCTACTTTGTTTATTTTATACATCATGCTGCTAATTCGGTTCAGGTGAATTTATTAGTAGAAAATCTAAAACAGGAAATAATAGATATTGTTAATAAATTTGAAGAAAGAAATAATAGTAATGATAAAATAAGGAATGTTCCTCCTCCCAATCTTAAGGAGATTACAGAAAAAGAATCTATGACCTTTAAGGCGGACAGAAGTGGTTATATACAATATATTTATGATATTCAGCTTACCAATCTGGCCGATGAACTTGACCTAATAATTAGAGCCGAAAAAATGATTGGAGATTATGTTACAGAAAATACAATTGTATTTTCTGTCTGGCAGCTGAATCCATCAGAAGAAATGAAAGAAACAAAGGAAGTTATTGAGAAAAAAATACTTGATCATCTGGTGATAGATAACGAAAGAAGCAACAAAAATGATATTGAATTTGGGCTTCTCAAATTAACAGAAGTTGCACTGCGGGCTATTTCTCCAGGTATTAATGATCCAAATACGGCAGTCTTTTGTATTAATCAGTTGGGCTGGGTATTATCCAGAATAGCGGTTGCTAATATAGAGAACACTTATTATTATAATGATAAGGACGAATTGTGTTTTATATTAGAAGATATATCTTTCTGGGATCTTCTTTACAAAACTTTTTATCAGCTGCGTCATTATGGGAATCAGGATGTTTCTGTTGCAGGATCTATATTGGATGCTCTTTTAATAATAGCTGAAGGCAGTTCTGAAAAAGTAAAAAAACAGGTCTGGAATTTCAGCCATTATATTTTAGGTGGTTTTGATATAAAAGTACTGGAAAATGAAGATAAAAAGTTTTTGAATCACAAAATATATAAACTGGCTAAAGAAACTAAAAATAGTGATAAAACTGATAATTATTTTCAGGTATAAAATAACAGTTTTGTTGATACTATGGAAGAAATTACTATTATGCAAAAATATTAAAGAATTATTTGATGAATTAAATAAATCAAAAGGTGGTTTAACTGAACAAGGAACTCAAAAACTTTAAAAATACGGAGAAAATAGAAAAATTTTTAAAAAAGAAAGGGGGCGGTTTAATTTGTTTAATTTTGAACTTGACAGGAATGCTGAGCAGAGCCTTTACAGACAGATTTATGAAAAAATAAAAGAGGAAATTCTTGAAAATAGGTTTACACCTGATACCAAAATGCCCTCCATAAGAAAACTTGCATCAGAACTTGAGGTGAATCCTGAAACTGTAGTAAAAGCTTATAATATACTGGAAGCAGAAAATTATATCTATAAAAAAGAAGGAAGCGGAAGCTTTATTTCTCCTGCCAGCTCTGAAATAAAAGAAAACAAAGATATAGACAGAAGATTAAGGGTTCTATCTTCTAAAGAAGATGGGGAAAAATCACTTATAAACTTCAGCGGAATCTTCTCAAATGAAGAAATAATTAAATCTTATGACATAAATACTATTTTTGAAGAAGTTTGGTTTTTAAAATCAGGTGGGATCTTTTCTGCATTAAATTCAGAAGAAAATGAATTGCAGAAGCTGATAGAACAGTTTCCAGTAAAAACAGGCTGTCAGAAAAATCAATATTCTGGGACAGATCAGTTAGATTTAATATTTTTTGATCTTTTTAGTGAAAGTGATTTTATTTTAGTTGAAGAACCAGGAGAAATAGATCTTATTAAAAGACTGTCGAAACAAAATAAATCGCCCAGTATTGAGGGGATTGAGGACATAAATTTTGATAAGTTGATGAGTTATCTGGAAAACAATAAGATTGATTATTTATTTTTAAACAGTGTTCCTTCTTTTGAAAATGTGTGCAGCTGGAGTGCAGACAAAAAGAAGTCACTTTTAGACCTGGCCCACATGCTGAAATTTAAAATAATAGTTGTAGACAGTTATTATTTTTGGGATGAGGATAAGCCAAAAGATGAGAGCTTTTATAAAATAGACAAAAAAAATACTGTTATTCAGATTGTTAGAATGACAAGAACTTTATTTCCCGGGCTGGATATCGGACTGATTGTTTTTCCGGACGGACAGACACAGATAGAAAATAAAGAATTTAATTTAAATTCTGCTGGAGACCATTTAATAAGCCATCTGCTGTCATATTATATTAGTACTTCTTACCTTCAAAAAAGAATAAAAATATTAAAACATACATTAAAAAATAGATCTATCATAAGTAAAAATGAGCTGCTTGCACATATGCCTGAAGAAATAAAACTTGAGACATCTGATTCCGGGTTTTATATAAAGATAATTCTGCCGAAAAAAATTAATATTGAAAACTTTTTAAAAAGAGCCAAAAGGAATGATATTTTGCTTGCTGATCAAAATAACTTTTATTATAACAGGAAAGAAAATAATAATATAATCTTTTCTTATGCAGCTGTAGATGAATTTACAATTAGACAGGGGATTATCAGATTTGCAGAAATTTATAGAAAATTCATTAAGGAAAACAGTATTTAGACTTATCGGCATCTATTTGATGTTAATTTGCAGTTTTAAAAAGTCCTTTTATATACCTGTCTAGTTCTTTTAAAAAAGTTAATTTTTTGGTACAATGTGATTACAGTACTTATGTAAGGAACAGACTTCAATTAGGGGGTTGTATTAATGGATGAAATTAATCTTCAGACACTAAAAAAATTGATAAGTTGTGAGGATGAGCCTTGTATATCAATTTACATGTCAACACAGTCTGTTAAAAAAGGTGAATTTACAAAGCTGAAAATTGAATTTAAAAACTTAATTCAGGAAGTAACAGAAAAATTGAAAAAAAGATGGAGGTTTAACGAAAGAGAAATTAAAAAAATGCTGTCTCGGATAGAGACTTTGGTAGAAGAAGTAGATTTCTGGCAGAATCAGAAAAGTGGATTGGCAGTATTTTTAAATAAAGATATTTTTGAGTATTTTAAACTGCCGGTTGATTTTTCAGATAAAACACATGTAAGCAGATATTTTAATATAAAACAGCTGATTTCTGTTCTCTGGGATAATCCTAAATATTATCTTTTAGCTTTAAGTCCAAATTACAGCAAATTATATAAATGTGATAGAAGTGAAATAAATGAGCTGGAAATAAATGGCCTGCCCAAGAATATAAAAGAATTTCTCAATCTTGATGAAGAGGCTGCTGAATCACCCCTTTCCATGAGCAAAGCAGGAACTTCTTCAATCTATCACGGAGGTGGAGGAGGGGAAGAAGATAATGAAGACCTTCTTCATTATTTGCGTAAGATTAATGAAGTAGTTAATAACCGACTAAAAAATACGAAAGAAAAACTAATTATTGCGGCAGATGACAGTTTGTTTTCTCACTATCAGAATATAAATACTTACCCCCATATGTTAAATAAAAATGTTAATGGTAATCCAGAAAAAATCCCTTCTGATAACTTATACGAAAAAAGCTTACAGTTAATAGAACCACATCTTCATGATTATACAGATGAAGTTCTGGCAAAATACGGTGAACTTAAAAACACTGATAAAAGTTCAGAAGATCTGGAAGATATAATTGAGGCTGCTTATTTTAGTAAGGTAGATACGCTGCTGCTGGATAAAACAGCTAAAAAAGAAGGTTTTTTTGATAAGGATAATAATAAAGTCAAAAAAGACAATTCAATTAGAGACTATGATCTTTATAATTTTGCTGCTCTCAATGTTATTAAAAATGGAGGAAAGGTTTATTCTTTAAATTCAGAAGAAATGCCAGATGGAACATATATAGCGGCAATATACAGATATTAATATTTAGAGTATAAGTTTGAAGATGGAAATAGTCTGGTATTAATACCAGACTATTTCCTCCTGTGATTTTTCTAAAAATATTTAATCAGCTTGATACTACAGAATTTAAATTTTTTGCTTTTTTGAAGGGAGCTTTTCATGAATTTATTATCATATTTACCTTCTGGAATAATAATTTTAAATATAATATTTATAATACTACTTATATTTTTTGAAAGAAAAGACCCAACAGCCACCTGGGCCTGGCTTTTAATTTTAACTTTGATTCCAGTGCTGGGTTTTATACTTTATTTATTTATTGGATTAACGCCAAAAAAGAGAAATCATTTTTTGAGAAAACAGAGAGAAAACGATTTAAAAGAACTTAACTTTGGCGGCGAAACAGGAATTATGGATGTGGATAATTTAGATTTTGATGATCTCGAAAAAAGTGTTATTAGAATTGGTCTCAGATGTGAAAAGCCATCTGTAGTAGGATATAATAAACTTGATATTTATACAAATGGTAGAGATAAGTTTGCCGATTTATTTAAAGATATTGATAATGCAGAAAAATTTATACATGCCAGCTATTATATAATTCAAGATGATAACCTTGGAGACGAATTTATTCATCGTTTGGCACAAAAAGCAGCTGAAGGTGTAGAAGTAAGACTATTATATGATAAGATGGGGTGCAGAAATTTATCCAGATATTCTATTCACAAACTTGAAGATGCAGGTGGAGAAGCTGTTCCATTTGCACCTTTTGTTTTAGATATTAATTACCGCAACCACAGGAAAAACGTCGTTATAGATGGTCAGATAGGATATCTAGGGGGAATAAATGTGGGTAATGAATATTTAGGTCTTTCTAGTCGCTTCGGTCACTGGAGAGATACCCATTTGCGTATTAGGGGAGAAAGTGTTGACAGCATGCAGTACCGCTTTCTTTTAGACTGGAATTTTGCTTCTGGGAAAGATATAAAGAGGGGAGAATATTATTTTCCAAAAAAAGAATTTGAAGGTCATTCACCTGTTCAAATTGTCAGCAGTGGACCGGACTCTAAAGAAACCGAGATTAAATTCTTTTTTCTGAAGATGATTTATGAAGCTGAAAAAACTATTTTTATACAGACACCTTATTTTATACCTGACCAGTCTATACTGGAGGCACTTCAGCTTGCATCAAGATCCGGTGTTGATGTAAGAATTATGATACCAGGCCACTCTGATCATCCTTTTGTATATGGAGCCAATAATTCATTTGTAGGTCAGCTTTTGGAAGCAGGTGCCCGCTGTTATAGTTACAGCAGAGGTTTTCTTCACAGCAAGACTATAAGTGTAGACAGCAGAATTCTATCAGTTGGGACTACAAATATGGATGTGAGGAGTTTTAAACTTAACTTTGAGATAAATGCTTTTATCTATGACAGCGAAATTGCCAGGGGTTATGATGAGATATTTTTAAAAGATATAGAACATTCTAGAGAAATAACTACTGAAAAATACAAAAATAGAGGCTGGACAATGAAGGTTCGAGAATCTATATCCAGACTCTTATCTCCTATATTATAAAATGATGTATAAGAGAATAATTGGCAAAAGAAAGCCTATCTGCTGAACAGATAGGTTTTTTGTTTTAAAAATTAGAATAATTTTTCTGCAATCTGATATACATAAAAAGAATTTCTACTTACCTTAATTTGTAGGTTACTGAGTTAAGATATATAATAATTATGTAGAAAAATTTAACTCAAAAATAAAATAATAGGATTTTATTAGCAAAAAATAAATCTTCAGAAAAGTTAAGCTGAATAAAAACGAATGCCCTGGTATTATATATTGTTGGTAGATAATGACATAACATATAAAAGAGAGACAAATAAAAATTGGATTTAATTCAATTATTGGAGTTGATTTTATGATTAATATAGAGCTACAAAATGATTTTAAAACTTTATTTTTCTTAATCCATGGTTATACAGGAAGTCCAACAGACTTTAATGGTTTACCAAAATATTTATGTAATACTCTTGCTGTAAATGTTAAAGTAATGCTTCTCAAGGGACATGGTAGAACAGTACAGGCCCTTGATAGTACAGGTTTAAAAGATTTTATTAATCAAATTGAAGCTGAACTAAAAAGCGATTTAAAAAAATATGATGAAATTATTCTCGGGGGGGTTTCTTTTGGAGCTCAAATGGCACTGCATTTTGCCAGTAAATTTCCTGTAGATGGAGTGTTTAATGTCTGCTTACCATATAAATTAAAATTTCCCTTTAATATTCCTGGCTTATCACTGCTTGGTTTTTTTAAGAAGTACTGGACAAAACCATTACCAGATGAAGAGGAGAAAATCCGCCAAAACACATTTTATTATAATCAAATGCATGCAAATGGATTAAAAATTATTAAAAAGGCAAATAATTTATTAGAAAAAGAACTCTCTAAAATAACATGTCCAGTTTTTACAATTTATTCAAAAAATGATCCAATAGGAAATTATAAAGCAATTGGGTATATCAGCCGTAAAATTGAAGCTCCTCATTATATAGAAATTATAGATAATAAAAATCATAATCTATTTTTTTCGAAAAAAAGTTCCGAAATTTACAAAAATATTGCAGATTTTTATCAAAATATTAATAAAGAAAAAAATAAGAATGAGGATACAACAGCTGCTATTATTCCAGCTTATAATGAAGCTCAGAATATAGATCGGGTTTTGGATGTCTTAACTCAGGCTGAGCTTTTAAACGAAATTATTGTTATTGATGACGGCTCAACAGATAATACTGCAGAAGTGGTGAGCAGATTTGAAAGAGTTAAATTGATAAAAAATGATACCAACAGGGGGAAGGCTCAGTCAATGCAGCAGGGAGTTGAGAATACTGAGGCAGATATATTATTCTTCTGTGATGCTGATCTAAAAGATTTAACAGTTGAAATTGTTGCTCAGATTATTCAACCTGTTGCTAAAAGAAAATATGATATGTATATTGGGGTAAGAAATAACTTTATGCAGAAAGCAGTAACTTTATTTGCCCTAAACTCTGGTGAGCGTGCGGTAAGGCGTGAACTCTGGAATAAACTACCGGAAAATTTTAAATATCGTTATCGAATAGAAGCAGGCCTTAATTTTATTGCGAAAAGACGAGGTAATGGCTATGGATGGGAGAAATTTGAATACTATCAAACTCTTAAAGAAAAAAAGTACGGATTTCTAAAAGGTACTCTACTGCGCTGGTGGATGAATCTTGATGTTGCTTATGCCTATCTGCTGACTATTTTACAAAGGTTAAAGAGGTAATATTTATGATAAAATCTCTTTTAACTCTAAAAATAATTTTGGGGAAACTCTATTTAATATTTATACTTGCTTTTTTAAAAGTATGGGGCAGGGGATGTTGTTTTGGGAAGACTTATTGGTTGAGTCGGGCTAATTATTCCCTAAAACTAAAAAAATCTCCCAAAAGGAGACTTTAAAAAGTGCTATGATCTCTATTATATAAAGATGGTGCCGAAGGTGGGACTCGAACCCACACGCCCGTGAAGGCAACGGATTTTGAATCCGTCGCGTCTGCCAATTCCACCACTTCGGCATTTATTAACATAAATCATATTATCATAAATTTATTTTAAAAGCAAGATTGATTTTTCAAGAAGTTTCCTGTTTTCATTAGAAATCTTGAAATAATTTGATATAAAACTAATATGTGGGTATTATGAGTAATATTTTTCCAGCCTCATTAACCATAATTATTTTTAGAAGCTTATTAAAAACAGCAAGTACAGAAAAAAGGAAGATAATTTGAACTTTTTATATTTTCATAATATAATATATTTTATAAAACACAATATAATGGAGGTGGATAAATAAAAAATTAATTTAATGTGTTAAAACAACTGATTTTAGATTACACTTGATTTAATTAAAGATTCGAATAAACTCGGTTTAATTATATTTGCTAATATGGAGGATTTACCTCTGCTGACTGAGTTCTATATCTCATTTGAAAGAGAAGAAATTAAGAAAGATGCTCAGAGTATCAGTTTGGATTATATTGAAGTTAAAATGTATCCAAAAAATTATAGAGGTAAATTAACTGCAGTTAATAACCGAAAATATTTAGAAAATTATTTATTTAAAATAATTGCTGGAAAAGATATTAAAAATCATATATTAAGTAGGGAGGAGCTAAAAAATGAGCAAGAAAAATTTAGACTGGGAAAATCTTGGTTTTAAATATCATCAGACAGATAAGAGGTACATAGCAAATTATAAAAATGGTAAGTGGGATAAGGGTAAATTAATTTCTGACCCTAATGTAGTAATCAATGAGAGTGCAGCAGTCTTACAGTACTGTCAGCAGGTATTTGAAGGGTTAAAGGCCTATACGACAAAAGATGGAAGTGTAGTAACATTTAGACCGGATTTAAATGCGGAGCGGATGCTGGATTCGGCAGAGGGATTACAGATGCCGCCCTTTCCTAAAGAAAGATTTTTGGAAGCAGTTGATCAGGTAGTTGAAGCAAATCTAGACTGGGTGCCGCCATATGGCACAGGAGCTTCTCTTTATCTGCGGCCATTTATTTTTGGATCTAAAGAGGTAATTGCTATTAAACCAGCAGAAGAGTTTCAGTTCAGACTTTATGCAACTCCAGTTGGACCCTACTTTAAAGGAGGAGTAAACCCTATTACCATTAGAGTTAGCAAATATGATCGGGCAGCTCCTCGCGGTACTGGCCATCTTAAGGCTGGGTTAAATTATGCAATGAGTTTAAAGACTACTGTAGAAGCTCGTGAAGAGGGATATGATGAAAATCTATTTTTAGATGCTGCCACCAGAACTTATGTTGAAGAAAGTGGTGGAGCCAATATTATTTTCATTACAAAAGATAATGAGCTGGTGTCACCAAAATCAAGCTCAATTTTGCCTTCAATAACTAAAAGATCTATTCTTTATCTGGCTGAAAATTATCTTGATTTAAAAGTTACCGAAAGACCAGTAAAGTTGGAAGAAGTCAAGAATTTTGCAGAGGCAGGTCTCTGTGGTACAGCAGCCGTAATTTCTCCTATTGGTAAGATAGTTAATGGAGATCAGGAAATTATTTTTCCTAGTGGAATGGATGATATGGGCCCAATAATCAAAAAATTATATGAAACCTTAACTCAGATGCAGCTGGGGGTTATTGATGCTCCTGAAGGTTGGATCAGAAAAATAAAATAATAAATTGAAAATTTTCAGAGTTAGAGTAATGAAAATAATTAGAAAACTGGATTTAATTTTATCAATAACTATAGGATATTTAGCTCTATTTTTAGATAAAAAATGAAAGACAAAACTAAGAATCATATTTCAAAAATGGGGGAAGTCTTTTTAGTTAAAATAGGAGTTTCCCCAAAATTTATTTTCAAGCTGCAAAAAGGGGGCTTTAGTCATCAACGAAATTTTTAGATTTATCTAAAACTCAATTCGGGTGTGAAATAGGGCACACTAATCAATGAGTCCTCCTGACTCATGATTAGCTCACTCCATCCTGCAGTTCAACCCTATTTCTTCCTTCATTTCGTTAAGATTCATTGACTAAAAATTTCAATATTCCTGCATCTCCCCTTTTTGCAGCAGTATATAAAAAATGGGGAAAGTCCAGTAGTTAAAAAGTTTGACTTATTTAACGAATTATGATATATTATATTTGCTGGATAGAAAAAAATAGTTTCGTTTATCCAGGTTTAAAATTTAGGAGGAAGATAAATAATATGGTTTACACAGGAAAAGTAAAATGGTTTGATGAGAAAAAGGGTTATGGATTTATTGAAAGAGAAGATGGCGACGATGTATTCGTGCATTTTTCTGCTCTTCAACAAGAAGGTTTTAAAACATTGGAAGAAGATCAGGAAGTAGAGTTCGAAATTGTTGAAGGAGATCGTGGACCACAGGCAGAGAATGTTGTAGTTATATAATTTTCAGTAAATTTTAATATTAGGAAATCAGCCCCTGGCTTTACTGTCGGGGGTTTAATTTTGTTTAACTTGAGAAAAATATAAATAATGATATAATTATATAAAGTAATACAGTATTTTGCTTATAAAATTCTATGAGGTGGAGGTTATCTATCTAATGAATGCAAAAATCATTGTAGACAGCTGCTGTGACTTAACAGAAGAAATTAAAAAAAGATTTGATATCAGTATAGTACCTTTATCCATAAATGTTAACAACAGAACAATAGTTGATGACGAAAAAATGGATAGAGATTATTTATTAAATCAGATGAAAAATAGTGCTGAGGTCCCTAAAACTGCAAGTCCTTCTCCCGAACTTTTTCTGGAAGAATATAAAAATCATGATAATATTTTTGTAGTAACTATTTCCAGTAAATTAAGCAGTTCTTACCAGAATGCCGAACTGGCAAAGAAGTTATTTTTAAATGAAACTGAAGACAAATTTATTCATGTATTTAACTCATTAAGTGCATCTGCTGGTGAAACTATGATAGCAGTTAAAATTGGTGAGCTTATAGAAAAAAATCTGTCTTCAGGAGATATTGTGGCAAAAGTAGAAGAATATATTTCAGAAATGGAGACATTATTTGTTTTAGATTCACTGGATAATTTAATTAAAGCAGGACGTATGAATAAAGTTAAAGGCAAAATAGCATCTTTTTTTAGCATAAAACCAATACTGGGTGGAAATGAAGGGGCTATAGAATTATTTGATAAAGTAAGAGGTTCCAAAAGAGCTTTTAGAAGGCTGGTAGAAATGATCGGGGAAAGAGGTAAAAAACTGGAAGATAAAATATTGGGAATTGCTCACTGTAATGCTGAAGAAAGAGCAGAATACTTGAAAGAAGAAGCAGAAAAGCTGTATAATTTTAGAGATATTGTAATAGTTAAAACAGCAGGAATTAGTACTGTTTATGCAAATGAAGGTGGAGTCGTAATAGCTTTTTGATATTAAGCCGGTGTAGCTCAACTGGTAGAGCAGTGGTATCGTAAACCACAGGCTGCAGGTTCAATTCCTGTCACCGGCTCCATTGATATGAAAGGGATTATATCACTTATAAAAAGACCATATTTAATTATTGACAGCGATTTTACTTCAGTGTCAGAAATTGCTTTTATTTTTGTCCCAGTCTATTAGATTTAAAAACTGATAAAAGGGATTTTTTTGCTTATATAGAATTAATAATATAGGGGTAATTAATAGAGTAATACGGTAAGATATCAAGAGTAAAAAAGATAACCAGATTTAGTCCCTGAAAAACTGAGAGATGGGCAGCCTCGCCATTAGTGTTCACCAGTAAGTTTTGAGTAAAGAGGCAGCTGCCTGCAAGTATATTATACGAGGAGGGGTTAAAATGAAAAAAATCCTGGTAGCTGTTGATGGTTCAGAAAGTTCTAAAAAAGCTGCTCAAAAAGGTGCCCTCATTGCTGAATCTCTGGGAGCTGAAGTGACTTTGATAAATGTAATTTCAGAGGCTGTCACAACTCCGCTAAGTGGTGTTTCGTCCTCGATGCCTATTGAAACGCTGCAGGACCTAATGGAACAAAAAGAGCAGGAACTTAAATACAATGCTGAAAAAATTTTAAGAGAAGATGCACAGTATTTTAAAGAACGCGGAGTAGATGTAGAGAAATTAATTCGTTATGGAAATCCGGCAGATGTGATCTGTAATTATGCGGAAGAAAAAGATTTTGATATGATTGTTATGGCAGATAAAGGTCATGGTGGAGTCAAGCGTTTTCTGCTGGGAAGTATAAGTGATAAAGTTGTGCGTCACGCGCAAATATCTGTACTTGTTGTTAAATAAATACAGATAAGAATATAGATATAAATATAATATTTTGTTTGTTTTAAACCTATCAGGATGTTTTCTGGTAGGTTTTTTAATAGTAAAGATTTTTGATAATAATTTAATAATTAAAATAAGGGAGGAATATTTGTGAAAAAGAAAATTGGTGGAGTAATTGTGGAAATTACGGAAGGAAATATTACAAAACAGCCTGACGTGGAAGCAGTAGTTAATGCTGCCAATGCTCAGCTCAGAACAGGTGGAGGTGTGGCTGGAGCTATCCACAGAGCGTCCGGGCCAGAATTGGCTGAGGCGTGCCGTGATTTTGCTCCCATAAAAACAGGAGAAGCTGTTATTACAGACGCATTTGATCTTAATAATGATTATGTTATTCACTGTTTGGGACCTGTGTATGGAGTTGACAGGCCAGAAGATCAATATTTAGCAAAAACATATAAAAATGCTTTAAAAATTGCAGAAGAAAATAATATTAAGTCAATTGCATTTCCTTCAATATCAACCGGTGCATTTGGATATCCAATTAAACAGGCAGCAGTTACAGCTCTGCGGACAGTAAAAAGCAGTTTAAAAGACTTACAGAGTATAGAAAAAATCAGATTTGTTCTTTTCAGCAGATCAGATTACAAAATTTATAAAGATACAATGAATTCAATATTGAATTTAGAAGAATAATAGGAGTTTCCCCAAAATTTATTTTCAAGCTGCAAAAAGGGGGCTTTAGTCATCAACGAAATTTTTAGATTTAGCTAAAACTCAATTCGGGTGTGAAATAGGGCACACTAATCAATGAGTCCTCCTGACTCATGATTAGCTCACTCCATCCTGCAGTTCAACCCTATTTCTTCCTTCATTTCGTTAAGATTCATTGACTAAAAATTTCAATATTCCTGCATCTCCCCTTTTTGCAGCAGTATATAAAAAATGGGGAAAGTCCAGTAGAAGAATAAATATTGAAATTCAAAAACCGTTTGCTGTATTATTACTTATGCAGGCAGATTTCTATTTATTAATATAAATATTTTTGTTCATTTTTTTGTACAATAGACTACAGAATTAAAAGCAGGTATTAAAGAAAAAGTCAAGAAGATGATAATAAATAAATAGGGAGGAGAAGATTGGTTTGAAGAAAATATTTTATTTAATAGTTTTAATTTCATTCATTTGTTCTTTAAATATTTCTGCTGAAAAATTACCTGCCCTTGTAATAATGTATGATGATGGGTTTAAAGAAGACATGGAACTGGCATATCCTGTGCATAGGGAAAATAATATTCCTGCTGTTGCTGCAGTAAATACTTCAGAAATTGGAGAAAAGGGACGCTTAACCGAAGAAGATATAATTAAACTTTCAGAAAGCGGATGGGAAATTGCCGGACATGGACATTATCATACTGCACTGATATTTCATTCAATAAAAGAAAAAGTAAATTCTGGAGAAAAAGAAATAGCTGTCAGAAATTCTTTTTTAATGGATAGAAGATATGATTACATAATTTTTAATGTATATAGTTCAAAAGGTGAAAAAATCTCAATCAGTAAAATAGAAAGAAAAAATAATAAAAATTATATTATATTAGATTTACCGCTTAAACTTAATTATCCTAAGGAAGGAAGCTATGTCAGGATATCTGATAATTCAATGAAAGATGAGATATTAAAGCCAAAAAATATTTTAAAAGATATGGGACTTGAAGTTTCTACATTTGTTTATCCCTATAATGGGCATTTTAAACTGGCCCAAGATTATGTCAGTCAATATTATGCAGCCGCTAGAGCTGGGCATAGAAAAGGACAAATATTTCCAGAAGCTTTTTTAAATAAAAGTCCTTTTTCTAAATATAATTTAAAAGGAACAGGATTTGAAAAAAACTTGATAACAGATAAAGATTTAAATTATCTTCTTGAAAAAACGGCAGAAGAAAAGGCACTTTTAATATTATATGGACATCCTAAAAATGAGTTTTTTAGTGTAAAAAGGCTCAAACATATAATAGATTATTCCAATAAACTCGATATCAATATTACAACTTTAAATAAAATTTTTAATTGATATCATTTTCAGCGAAAAATCACCTATAGAAATGAATAGATAAAATTTATTCAAAAATTTAAAAATATTTTGTTATAATAATTTTAGGAGGTAAAAATATGTTTTCAATTTGTGCCTGGTGTGAAGAAAAATCATGTGAAAAAGAAAATGAAAAATATCCAGAATGGTGTATGATTCCAGGAATAGTATACTGCCAAAACAGCTATTACAGTGATTTAGACTAGAAGATAATATATTTTGGGTGGTGAAAAAATTGTTTATAGAAACACTTAAAGACCGCTGTCATGAATGTTATGCATGTGTACGCAACTGTCCTGTTAAGGCCATAAAGGTAAGCGGCGGCCAGGCAGAAGTAGTGGAAGAAAGGTGTATTTTCTGCGGGAAATGTGTGGAAGTATGTTCACAGGGAGCAAAAAGAATAATAAGTAATGAAAAACAGGTAGAAAAATGGCTGGAAAATAGTGAAGATGTTTCTATAGGACTTGCACCCAGTTTTCCGGCTTATAAAAAGGAATGGATTTACGGTGATTGGGGAAATTATTTATACAGTTTTGGATTCAAAGAAATTTACGAAGTGTCTTTTGGAGCAGAACTTATCAAAAAAGAATATAAAAATATTTTACAGAAGACAGAAAAGACTATTATTAGTTCTACCTGTCCGGTAATTGTATCATTGGTAGAAAAATATTATCCAGAACTGATAGATAATTTGGGGAAAATAGTTTCTCCTATGCAGGCATTAAAAAAATATTTTAAACACATTAAAAATAATGATTCAAAACTGGTGTTAGTTGGACCATGTCATGCCAAAAAAATTGAATTCCAAAATGACAGCTCAACAGCTGTACTTACTTTTAGTGAACTGTTTTCTTTAGGAGAAAAACTAAAAATAGAACATGATAATATGGCAGATGATCATAAAAATGATAATACACAAAGCCATAAAGCTGATGAAAACAATACAGTTATAAGTTATGAAGCAAGAAATCTTCCTATTGCCGGAAATCTTCTTAAAGCAGTAGACAGCAGCTCAAAAAAATCTATAAATGTGGAAGGAGAAAATCATACTGTAGGGCTTTTAGATCTTCTTTTAAATCAAAAAATTTCTTATAAATTTGTAGATATTCTTTTTTGTGAGGGATGTATTGATGGTGTAGATTTAAAAAAAGGCAACTACTACAGCAAAAAATCAGCTGTAGAAAATTATACAGAAAAATTCAAATATTTTTCTCAATATAATTTGGAAATTGCTGCTGACCTTGATTTAAGCAAAAAATTTACAGAACAGGAAATAAAAGTTAGTATTCCAGGCGAAAAAGAGATATGGAAAGTTTTAAATAAGACTGACAAGTATACAGAGGATGATCTTCTGGACTGTGGTGCCTGTGGTTACAAATCCTGCTGGGATAAAGCAGTGGCAGTTTGTCAGGGGTTGGCTGAGGTAAATATGTGTCTTCCCTATCTTTTAAGTGAAAAAAGATCAGAAGTAAAAAAAGAACAGGAAATTAATAAAGAACTGGATCTGATAATAAACTCTTCTTATGATGGTATTATGGTTGTAAGCAGGAAAGGAAAAGTAGAACAGGTAAATGAAGCATATCTTAAAATGCTAAATATGGAAAAACAGCATCTTTTAGAAAAATCTGTATCTTATCTGGAAAAGAAAAGGATTTTATATCCATCAGTATCTCTGCTCAGTTTAAATGAAGAAAAAGAGATGACAATAGTTCAAAATACATATACAGGGAAAAGATTACTGGTGACAGCAAATCCAGTAATTAACAGCGGTGTTCTGGAGAAAATAATTATAAATGCAAGGGATTTAAAAGAATTAAATCAGGTGATAGAAAAAACAGATTATAAAGATGAAGATATACCAGGACACATTATCAGCAGATCTGAAGAAATGAAAAATATACTAAAACTGGCACAAAAAATTGCTAAAACTGATTCCACCATTCTTATTACCGGAGAATCTGGAGTTGGAAAAGAAGTTGTGGCCAAATATATTCATGAACAGAGCGAGGAAAGGGTAAAATTTGTTAAAATAAACTGTGCTGCTATACCAGAAACCCTGCTGGAATCAGAACTTTTTGGTTATGAAAAGGGTGCATTTAGTGGTGCCAGAAAAGAAGGTAAACGCGGACTTATAGAAGAAGCTGATCAGGGAACACTTTTTCTGGACGAAATAGGTGAACTGCCTTTAAACATGCAGGCAAAGCTGCTGCAGGTACTTCAGGAACACAGAGTGAGCAGAATTGGAGGAGTAGAGTCTAAAAAGGTCAATTTTAGGCTGATAGCTGCCACAAATAGAGATCTGCATAAAATGGTGAGAAATGGGGAATTTAGAGAAGATCTTTTTTACAGATTAAATGTTGTTCCAATTATGATTCCACCACTAAAAAGCAGAAAAGAAGATATAATTCCGCTAATAAAGCATTTCACCTCAATCTTAAATGAAAAGTATAGTAAAAATATTAACTTCAGCCGCGAATGTTTAGATTATATGCTGAGATATGACTGGCCCGGTAATGTACGGGAGCTGAATAATATCCTGGAGAGGCTTATTCTAACTGCAGAAGAAAGCTTAATTGATAGAGAAAACATTAGAAAATTGATAAACATAAAAGAACAAAAAAATAAAATAGAAGTAAAAGAGATTTTGCCTTTAACAGAGGCAGTGGAAGAAGTGGAGAAAAAAATTCTCATGTTGGCTAAAGAAAATGATAGGTCAACATATGAGATGGCAGAACTGCTGGGAGTTAATCAGTCAACTATTGTAAGAAAACTTAATAAATATTTTGGCTAAAACTGTTTATAATGCATTTCCGCATTAGAGCAATGCAGCAGTGCATTATTTTAAAAATCTTAATTGTGCAGTATATCACTAAAGATAAAAACTAATTTCTAACAATAAACAGATATTTTTTAATGCAGTACTGCATTGGAGAGGGATATTTATACCCTCTCTTTTTTTATTTATTTATTTTAATTTTTTAAATTATCCCTTTTATGGCCGCGATAGTAGGATTTTATAAAGAAAAATAATAAAGTGGAACAATTAATGCATAATTATATACGTAGAAATATTGTGAAATATTTCTCTATATTATGGGTAAAAAGGAGATGATAATACTGTAAAATCTAAAAAATGCAAAAATTAGAGAAAAATATCACATTTTATTTTATTAAAAAGGAGGGCAATTATGAAGGTTGTTGAGAAGAAAAATGAATGGCAGGAAAAAACAGAAGAGATTGATAATATTCTAAAAAATTATAAAGATGATTCATCTTCACTAATTGAGGTTCTGCATAAAGTACAAAATTTAGTTGGTTATTTGCCCAAAGAGCTGCAGAAAAAGGTTGCCAATAGTCTTAATACAGTACCAGGTGATGTAAGCAGTGTTATTTCTTTTTATTCTCATTTTAGTGAATTTCCCAAAGGGGAATATCAAATTGCTATCTGTAAGGGAACAGCCTGTTATGTTAAAGGATCTCAAAAAATAATAGAAAAAATAGAGGATAAATACGGTATTTCTGCCGGTGAAAGTACTGAGGATGGAAAATTATCTCTGGAAGTAGTTCGCTGTCTTGGTGCCTGTGGACTGGCCCCCGTAATGACAATTAATGGTAGAGCACATGGATTATTAAATCCAGAGAAAGCAGTTGGAATTATTGAAAAATATTTGAATGGAGAAATGTAAAACATATTTTATATAAAAAGGAGGTAAATAATGGTATCATATCATGAACTAAAAACTATGCAGAAAGAAATGGCAGATAAATATTCTCAAAATGAGAATTATAGAATAATAATAGGTATGGGGACCTGTGGACTTGCTGCAGGTGCACAAAAAGTATGGGATACAGCTGCAGAAGAATTAAAGAAACTGAATCTGGACAAAGAAGTTGATCTTGATCATACTGGATGTATAGGGTTTTGTGCTAAAGAACCTCTTATGGAAATTAGAGATAAAAATAAAAGATATATTTATGCCAATGTTAATTCTGAAAAAACAAAAGAAATAATAAAACAGCATCTAAAAGAGGGAAATATTATCTCCAGATGGCTGGTAGATTTAGAAGGTGATTTTTTTTCAAAACAGGAAAGAATCGTTCTCAAAAACTGTGGGAATATAAATCCAGAAAATATTGAAGAAGCCTTGGCAAATGGTGCCTATCTTGGGCTTGGTAAGGCAGTAGAAAAACTTTCTCCAAAACTGGTAAGAGAAGAAATATTGAATTCTAATTTGCGCGGCCGGGGTGGAGCCGGTTTTCCAACAGGGTTAAAGTGGAAGCTGGCTGCAGAAGCATCTGGAACAGAGAAATATGTAATATGTAATGCAGATGAAGGTGATCCTGGAGCATTTATGGATAGAAGTATTTTAGAAGGTGACCCACATAAACTGCTTGAAGGAATGGCTATAGCTGGTTATGCTGTAGGTGCTGAGCAGGGATATATTTACTGCAGAGCAGAATATCCGCTGGCTATTAAACGCCTCAAAAGAGCAATAAAAGATGCAGAAGACCTGGGAGTTTTAGGTGATAATATTTTCGGTTCAGATTTTACCTTTAAAATAGATATTCGCCTTGGAGCTGGAGCTTTTGTCTGTGGAGAAGAAACTGCACTTATTGCGTCTATTGAAGGAAGACGTGGAGAGCCGAGAGCAAAACCTCCATTTCCTGCTGATTCTGGACTGTGGTACAAGCCAACAGTTATAAATAACGTAGAAACACTGGCAAATGTAGGAGAAATTATTAGAAATGGCAGTGAATGGTTTAATAAAATAGGAACTGAAAAAAGTTCTGGCACAAAGGTATTTGCGCTGGCCGGGAAAATCGAAAATAATGGTCTGGTAGAAGTTCCGATGGGGACAAAAGTGGGAGAAGTAATTTTTGATATTGGTGGTGGTCTGGAGAATGATGGTAATTTCAAAGCAGCTCAAACCGGTGGACCATCAGGAGGATGTATTCCCATTCAGCACCTGAATGTACCAATTGATTACGATTCTCTGCAGGAGCTGGGTACAATTATGGGGTCAGGTGGAATGATAATTATGGATGATCAGACATGTATGGTAGATCTTGCAAAATATTTTATAGATTTCTGCAAAGATGAGTCATGTGGCCAGTGTACTCCCTGCAGAATAGGTACAACAAGAATGCTGGAAATTCTTAATAAAATTGCAGTTGGTAAAGGGAGTATGGAAGATCTCAAACTGCTTACAGAAATGGGAGAAAAAATAAAAGATTCTTCCTTTTGTGGATTGGGCCAGACAGCTCCCAATCCGGTATTGAGTACTATAAGATATTTTAAAGATGAATATATAGATCATATTAAAAATAAGCACTGCAGTTCATCTGTCTGTGCAGCACTATTTAATTCTCCATGTCAGAATGCATGTCCTGCAAATGTAGATATTCCAATTTATATAGATTTAATTAGGCAGGGAAAATACAAAGAAGCATACAAAGTAGTTCAAGAGGAAAATCCACTTGTCTTAGTATGCGGCCGAGTGTGCTATAATCTTTGCGAAAAATCATGCAACAGGGGATCAATGGATGAGCCGCTTGCAATTAGAGAATTGAAGCGTTTTGTAAGTGATTATCTGTTAGAAAAAGAAGGCAATTTTCCGACACCAGAAATAAAAGAAGAAAAAGATAAAAAAATAGCAGTTGTTGGATCAGGGCCATCAGGACTTACAGCAGCATTTTACCTGCGTAAAAAAGGTTATCAGGTTACCATTTTTGAAGCAGAATCTGAGGTAGGAGGAATGCTGGCCCTTGGTATTCCGGAATATCGGCTCCCTAAAAAACTGTTAAATGAAGAAATAGCAGTATTAACAACTATGGGAGTAGAGATATCTGTAGATACTAAAATAGGTGAAGATATTAAATTAGAAGATTTAAAAGATGAAGGGTACTGGGCAGTATATATGGCTGTAGGTGCACAAAAAGATAGAAATTTAGGTATAGAAGGAGAAGATCTTGAGGGAGTATATTCCGCACTTCAGATGCTGAGAGATATTAATAATGACACAGAAATTGATATGAAAGGCAAAAAGGTATCTGTCATTGGTGGAGGTAATGCAGCAATAGATGTGGCGCGTAATCTTGTGCGCCTTGGAGCAGAAGAAGTAAATATTATCTACCGAAGAACAAAAGAAGATATGCCAGCACACAGAGAAGAAATAGAAGAAGCAGAATATGAAAAAGTGAATATATATACACAGGTTAATCCTGTGAAAATAATAGGAGAAAATGGGAAAGTAAAATCATTAGAATGTATAAAAATTTCAGGAGGAAAATTTGATGAAAGCGGAAGAAGAAAACCAGTGGAGATTGAAGGCTCAAATTATACTTTAAAAACAGATGTTGTAATTTCTGCAGTTGGACAGAGTGTGGAAGATGAGTTTAATAGTGGAAAATTTAAAATCGAACTGGAAAATGAAACTCTAATATCGGTTGACAGCGCTCACCGCACAAATATTCCCTGGATATTTGCCGGTGGAGACTGTGTAACAGGTCCATCAACAGTTATAGAATCTATTCAGCAGGGAAAAGAAGCAGCAGCATCAATAGATAAATATCTCGGAGGAGATGGCCAAGTAGTAGAAAAAGCAGAAAGAGAAAGAAAGCTGACTGCCCCGATTATAGAAGAGGAAAAGCCAAGGATAAAAATGCCGACAATACTACTTTCAGAAAGAAAAAAAGGATTTACAGAAGTAGAAAAAGGATATTCTGCAGATCAGGCAGTTGAAGAGGCAAGCAGATGTCTTCGCTGTGATGTAGAAGAGAAAGAGGAGGTATTATAATGAATGGAGATAAAGTTACAATCTGGATAAATGATGATGAATATTCTGTAGATCCAGAAATGACAGTACTGGAAGCAGCACAGGAAGCAGGCAAAGATATACCGACTCTTTGTTATTTAAAAGATATTAATGAAATTGGGGCCTGTAGGTTATGTTTAGTAGAAATAGAGAATACAGGCAAACTGGCAGCTTCCTGTATTACACCTGTTTCTGATGGAATGAAAATTAAAACAAATACTTCCAGGGTAAGAAATACTAGAAAACTCAATCTGGAATTTCTTTTGTCAAATCATAAAATAGATTGTCCTACCTGTCTTAAAAATGAAGATTGTGAACTGAGAAAGATAGCAGAAAAGCTAAAAGTTAGAGAAAATAGATTTGAAGGTAAAAAAAGCTCATTTGCAGTAGATGACTCTACTCCATCACTTTTTCGTGATTCAGAAAAATGTATTCTCTGCCGCCGCTGTGAAAATGTATGCAGAGAAGTTCAATCTGTAAGAGCAATAATGGCAGAAGGAAGAGGATTTGACACAGTAATAGATACGGCATTTTATGATAACTTGGCCGAAAGTCCATGTGTAATGTGTGGACAGTGTTCACTTGTCTGTCCAACTGGTGCTATTACAGAAGTCGAATATATAGATGAAGTATGGGCTGCAATTGCAGATCCAGACAAACATGTTGTTGTACAGACAGCTCCAGCAGTAAGGGTGGCATTATCTGAAGCATTTGGCAATAAGCCTGGTACTATATTTACAGGTCAGATGGTTGCTGCCTTGAGAAAACTGGGTTTTGATAGAGTATTTGATACAAACTTTACCGCTGATCTGACTATTATGGAAGAAGGCACAGAACTTATTAAAAGAATTAAAGATGGCGGCAAGCTGCCCCTCTTTACTTCCTGCAGTCCTGGGTGGATAAAATTTATTGAACATTATTATCCTGAATATCTGGATAATTTATCTTCCTGCAAATCTCCACAGCAGATGTTTGGTGCTGTTGCCAACAGTTATTATGCAGAAAAAGAAAATATAAATCCTGAAAACCTGGTAGTTGTTTCCATTATGCCGTGTACTGCAAAAAAATACGAAGCTCAGCGGCCTGAAATGGAAGGTGAAGTAGATTATGTTCTAACAACCAGAGAACTGGCAAGAATGATTAATGAAGCAGGTTTTAATGCCAATGAACTCAAAGAGGAAGAACACGATCAGCTGCTGGGAGTATCTTCTGGAGCGGGAGCTATATTCGGCAGTACAGGTGGAGTTATGGAAGCTGGCCTCAGGACAGCCTATGAGATAATAACAGGTGAAGAGCTAAAACAGCTGGACTTTACAGAAGTTAGAGGTTTTGATGGTATTAAAAAAACTTCTGTGCAGATAGGAGATTTAAATTTAAAAGTGGCAGTTGCAAATGGCTTGAGTAATGCACGCAAAATAATGGAAATGATTAAAGAAGGAGAAGAATTTCATTTTGTAGAATTTATGGCCTGCCCGGGCGGATGTCTTGGTGGAGGTGGACAGCCGCTTCCAGCTACAGAAGATGTTCTTAAAAGACGCATGGATGCAATATACGAAATAGACAGCAGTAAAAAATACAGAAAATCACATGAAAATCCATATATAAAGAAAATATATGAAGAATATTTTGAAGAACCCGGCAGCCACAAAGCACATGAACTTCTGCATACAACTTATATTTATAGAGGTATATAATCTGTTCAATAAACTATATATGCAGCTATATAAGTGAAATATGTGTGTACTTACTGTAGGTAAAATATATGTTCTGGTTATAAGTGAAATTATAAATACTACAGCAGAGGTCTGAAGATATGTGTTTCTTCAGACCTTTTTAAATTTTATCAAACTGCTTGACTTAAAGATTAATTTCTGTTATAGTTAAATCAAATAAAAAAAGAGGTCCTTTTAAATTAGTCCAGAGAGGCTAGTAAGGGAAAGAGATATAATTGTACCTTCTTACTGGCTGTAAGAAGGTTTTTTTATGCAGTAATTGCTGCAGGACCTTGTAGAAAGGGGGTAGCATTCTGAATGGAAGAAGGAATGAAAGTAAAAAAGGAAATAATGGATTCATCCGGTATGGATAGAGCTATAACCAGAATCGCTCACGAAATACTTGAGAAAAATAAAGGAACAGATGATCTGGTTTTGATTGGAATTAGGACAAGAGGTGTTCCTCTGGCAAATCGACTGGCCGGGAAGATTAAAAAGATAGAAGATGTTGAGGTGAAGACAGGTATATTGGATATAACACTTTACAGAGATGACCTTTCTACTGTATCTCAGCAGCCGATTGTTCACAGAACAGAGATTCCGTTTGACATCAGCAATAAAAAGGTTGTACTTGTAGATGATGTTCTTTTTACAGGAAGAACTGTTAGAGCTGCGCTGGATGCTTTAATAGATCTGGGCAGGCCAAGACAGATTCAGCTGGCTATTATGGTTGACCGCGGCCATAGAGAACTTCCCATTAGAGCAGATTTTGTCGGCAAAAATTTACCTACTTCACTTTCCGAAGTTGTTAGTGTCAATCTTAAAGAAATAGATGGAGAAGATTCAATTTTATTATTAGAAAAAGAATAAATAAGTCCTTTAAATCGGTCCAGAGAGGCTGATAAGGAGCTCTAAGGTTTTTATACCTCTTAGAGAGTAGCTAACTTCTTATCAGCTGTCTGGTGAGAAGTTTTTTAAATTAATAAGGGAGGTATAAGATGAGTTTAATAAAACAAACACAGGAAAACCTTGAAAATCTTAACAAAGATGGTATTAAGAATAACGAAAGATTTATTCTCGCCTTACAGCATATGTTTGCAATGTTTGGTTCAACCGTTCTGGTTCCATCACTGACAGGTTTAAGCCCAGCAGTGGCATTATTTACATCAGGACTTGGTACACTTATTTTTCACTTTATAACAGGGGGTAAAGTTCCAGCTTATCTCGGTTCTTCATTTGCATTTATCGCACCGATTATTGCAGCCAAAAGTCAGTTTGGAACCGATGGAGCAATGCTTGGTATTATAACTGTCGGTATTGTTTATTCTATTATGTCGGTAGTGATAAAATATGTAGGGACAGATTTTTTCCGCAAACTGCTTCCTCCGGTTGTTGTCGGTCCTGTAATAATTACCATTGGATTGGGTCTGGCTCCCACTGCTAAAGGTATGGCTTCAGAACATCTTTTAACAGCATTTGTAACTCTTTCTATAGCAGTTGCCATTAGTGTTTTTGCAAAAGGAATAGTAAAAGTAATTCCAATACTCTTAGGAATAATAGGTGGATATATATTTGCGGCATTTATGGGTTTGGTTGACTTTACTCCTGTAATGGAAGCATCCTGGATAGCATTTCCCAAATTTGCGCTTCCCCAGATAAATGGAAATTTAAAAGCTATTACACTTATAGCACCAATAGCACTTGTCACAATGGTTGAACATTTAGGAGATATTTTAGCAATAAGCAGTACAACTAAAAATGACTATATAGAAGATCCAGGTCTGCACAGAACACTGCTGGGTGATGGTATTGCAACACTTATGGCCGGACTTTTTGGCGGCCCACCAAACACAACATATGGAGAAAATGTAGGAGTACTGGCAATAACAAAAGTTTATAACCCTTTTATAATACAGATGACAGCTGTCATAGTAATCCTAAGCAGTTTTGTTCAGAAGCTTGGAGCAGTAATTAGAACAATACCTGTTCCAGTAATGGGTGGAATAGTGTTTCTGCTTTTTGGTATGATAGCTTCAATTGGATTGAGAACCCTTGTCGAAAACAAGGTAGATCTTTCAAAAAACAGAAATTTGGTTATAGTATCTGTAACTCTGCTTGTAGGTATAAGTAATCTGACCATTTCGATTGCAGGACTTGATTTTGCTGGTATGGGACTTGCTGCACTGGTCGGTATAATAATGAACCTGATACTGCCTGATGCTGAAAAGAAAAATGCATCAGCTGAAAAAGTAGAAAAAGACAATCTAAAAATTAAATCAGAATTGAGTTATGAAGCAAATTAATTATACAGGGCCGCTGATGCGGTCCTTTTTTTGAATAAAACTTTAGGGAGGTTATGAAATGACACTGACCAAAAAAGATTTTTTGGTCCTTTATGATACTGATGCAGAAGAAATTGAAGAGATTTTAAATACTGCCAGAGCAATGAAAGATATTTTAACAAGATCTGTAAAAAAAGTTCCCACATTAAGAGGAAAAACTGTAATAAATCTTTTTTATGAGCCGAGCACAAGAACAAAATTTTCTTTTAATCTGGCTGCTAAAAGGCTTAGTGCAGATGTAATGAGTATTTCTAAATCAACCAGCAGTATAACAAAAGGTGAAAGTCTGCTGGATACAGCTAAAACGATGGAAGTTATGGGTTCAGATGTTGTTGTAGTAAGGCACAGCAGTCCGGGAGCAGCTAAATTTCTGGCAGAAAATATTAGTGCTGCAGTGTTAAATGCAGGAGATGGAGCACATTCTCACCCAACACAGGCACTGCTGGATATGTATACTATCAGAGAAAAGCTGGGCAGACTTGCAGGACTGAAGGTTCTGATTGTAGGAGATATTGCCCACAGCCGGGTGGCAAGATCAAATATATGGGGATTAAAGAAGATGGGAGCAGAGGTGAGTGTTGTCGGCCCTTTGACTTTAATTCCAACAGAAATAGAGAAAATGGGTGTTAAAGTTTATTCAAATCTGGATAAGGCCTTAGAAGGTGCAGATGTAGTAAATATTTTAAGAATACAGATGGAAAGACAGGAGAGTGGATTATTTCCATCTATAAGAGAATACAGGGAACTCTATGGAATGAATAAAGAAAGACTTAAAAAAGCCGGAAAAGATCTACTTGTAATGCATCCTGGACCTATGAACAGAGGTATAGAAATTGAAAGCAGTGTTGCAGACAGCAGTCAGTCTGTTATAACTGAACAGGTAAAAAACGGTGTAGCAATCCGGATGGCTCTGCTTTACTTACTTGCCGGGAGGGAGATAAAAAATGAAGATATTGATTAAAAATGGAAGAACAGTAGACCCAAAAAATAATCTTGACGGTAAATATGATATATTAATCAAAGATGGAAGGATTGAAGAAATTGCAGAAGAAATAAAAATTCCCGGATTAACTACAGATAGCTCTATAGAAATTATCAATGCAGGAGGAAGAATTATAACTCCGGGTTTAATTGATATGCACACTCATTTGAGAGAACCGGGATATGAAGAAAAAGAAACAATTAAAACCGGCTGTGAAGCGGCAGCTGCAGGTGGATTTGCTGCAGTAACTGCAATGCCAAATTCCAATCCGGTAGCAGATAATCCTGCAGTTGTAGAACATCTTAAATTAAAATCAACCAGATCAGCAGTAAAAGTATATTCTGTTGGCAGTATCACCAAAAAAAGTGAAGGAAAAACATTAGCAGAAATTGGAACACTTGCAAAAGCAGGAGTTAAGGCATTATCAGATGATGGTCAGCCGGTAATGAATTCGGAAATAATGAGGAGAGCCATGGAATATGCCAGGGCATTTGATTTACCAATATTAAGTCACTGTGAAGATTTAAATCTGAGCGGTGATGGAGTAATGGGTGAAGGATATTATTCAACACTATTTGGATTAACCCCAATACCAAAAGCATCTGAAGAAGTTATGGTAGCAAGAGATATTATACTGGCTGAAATGACCAGAATTCACCTCCATATCTGCCATATGAGTACAGAAGGAAGCCTGAGTTTAGTAAGAGATGCCCGCAAAAGAGGTGTTAATGTTACCTGTGAAGTTACACCACATCATTTAATACTGACCGATAAAGCCGTTAAGGATTATAATACAGATACAAAAGTTAATCCACCACTGAGATCAAAAAAAGATGTGGAAGCTTTAAAACAGGCTCTGTCAGAAGGAGAAATTGATGCAGTTGCAACAGACCATGCTCCACATACTTATGAAGATAAACTGGGAGAATATGATCAGGCTGCTTTTGGGATATCAGGATTAGAAACAGCAGTTTCACTTATATACGAAAACTTTATAAAAACAGGATTGATAGGATGGAATGAACTCGTAAAACTGATGTATGTAAATCCGGCGCGAATATTGAGACTTGAGGTAGAAGGTTTAAAGGCCGGATCCTGTGCTGATATAACAGTATTTAATCCTAATAACAGTTGGACAGTGGAGAAAGAAAAACTTAAATCAAAAGGGAAAAACACTCCTTTTGCAGGTTTTGAATTAAGCGGCAAAAATGAAATCACTATAGTTGAAGGAAAAATTGTTTATGATGATAGAGGTGGAAAAGATGAAATACTTTATTGATAAGCTGGTAGAAAAAATAGAAGAAAAGAACTCGAGAATATGTGTTGGACTTGATCCACACTTAAATTTACTTCCTGAACACCTTCTGGCAGCAGAAATCAGGAAAGATTTGGAATCAAATCAAAAAGAAACAGCTGCAGCAGTGCTGAAATTCAATAAAAATTTAATCGATGCGGTTGCCGATATGACAGCAGCTGTAAAACCACAGATGGCTTTTTACGAAAAAATGGGAGCTGATGGAATCACCTGCCTCTGGCAGACTGTAGAATATGCTAAAAGCAGAGGGCTGATTGTTATAATGGATGGGAAGAGAAATGATATTGGCTCAACTGCTATTGCATATGCACAGGCATATCTGCAAAATAAGAAAACTTCAGTAGATGCAATTACAATAAATCCATATCTCGGAAGAGATGGCATTCTTCCTTTTCTGGAAAACAAAGAAAGAGGAGCTTTTGCTCTGATTAAAACCTCCAATCCATCTGCAGGTGACCTTCAGGATCTTAAACTAAATGATGGTAGAAAAGTGTATCAGGCTGTAGGAGATTTACTAAAAAAGCTGGGCAGTGATTACACAGGAAACTGTGGATATTCTAATCTTGCGGCAGTTGTGGGAGCAACCTATCCAAAAGAACTTAAAGAAATTAGAGCACAGCTGGAATCAGTATTTTTTTTGATACCCGGCTTTGGAGCACAGGGTGGGAAAACAGAAGATATTAAAGCTGCTTTTGATACTGACGGCAGAGGAGCTGTAATTAATTCCTCGCGGGGTATAGATTTTGCCTTCAGAAGAGAAAAATATGCTCATTTTGGAGCAGAAAATTATGCTAAAGCAGCAAGAGCTGCAGCATCTGATATGAAAGAAGAAATTAACAAAGCACTCAGTTAATTTACAAAAATTTGATAGGTGTTGATTGATGCCTGACACCAAAATAAGAAGAGGCACCTAAAACTCAAAACCAAAACTGGGGTGAAAAAAATGTTTGAAATACTAAAGAATAAAGAAGTTGGACCGGATATCTTTTATCTAGTTTTAAAGTGTGATGAACTATCCGAACAGCCAAAACCAGGTCAGTTCTTTAATGTTAAAATCAGCAGAAAACTCAGTACTGATCCACTTTTGAGGAGACCTTTTAGCGTTTTTGACTTTGATGAAGATCAGAATATTCTTGAGCTTGTTTATAGAAAAGTCGGCAGAGGTACCGAAATTTTAAGCAAATATAAAGCAGGTGAAAAACTTGATGTTATAGGACCACTGGGCAATCCATTTTCAACAGAAAAAAGAAGTGGATTAATACATCTTGTTGGAGGTGGTATGGGAATAGTACCCCTGCATTACCTTGCCAGAACTTTGGAAAAAGGAGAGAAAAAAGTTTTTCTGGGAGCTGAAAATTCAGATGAACTTGAGTTTTTTACAAAAAGATTCAAAAAAATGAATGTTGAAATTCATAGGGCAGCTATGACAGAAAAAATGGAAATTAAAGGTTCTGTACTTGTATTATGGATGAATTATCTTGATCAGGAAAAACCTCTTTTTGTCTATACCTGTGGGCCAGAAAAAATGCTCTCTGCAGTAGAAAAAGAATGTTTAAAAAGCAGTATACAGGGCCAGCTTTCAATTGAGAGAAGAATGGGATGTGGAATAGGAGTCTGTCTTTCCTGCAGCTGTGAAACAACAGAAGGTAATAAAAGAAGCTGTGTGGATGGACCGGTTTTTACACTGGGAGAAGTAGTTTTAAATGCCTGAAAAAAATGCATCAGAAAAATTTGATCTGAGTATAGACTTAGCAGGTTTAAAGCTAAAAAATCCTTTAATTACTGCTTCCGGAACCTGTGGAAATGGAAAAGAATTAGACAATTATTTTGATATCAACAAACTGGGAGCATTTACACTAAAAGGTATTACAGTAAGCCCCAGAAAAGGAAATAAATCTCCCCGTATAGCAGAAACGCCTTCGGGAATAATAAATTCCATTGGGCTGGAAAATCCGGGTATAGATCAGTTTATAAAAAAAACAATACCAGAAATAGCAGAATACAGGCTTCCTTTTTTCTGCAATATATCAGGTTATTCTGAAGCAGAATTTTTAGAACTGGCAGAAAAACTGTGTGGTAGAAAAGAAATTGCAGGAGTGGAAGTAAATTTATCCTGTCCTAATATTGAAGGTGGTGGTCTGGCTTTTGGAACAGATCCGAAAACAGTATACAGTATAACAAAAAAAGTCAGAAAAATTTATGATAAATTATTGATTGTAAAGCTGACTCCAAATATTACAGACATAACTGAAATTGCTGAGGCCGCAGAGTCAGGTGGAGCAGATTGTGTGTCCATGATCAATACTATTTCTGCAATGAAAATAGATATAGATAAGCAGAAACCACTTCTCGGCAGCCTTACAGGCGGACTTTCCGGGCCAGCCATTAGACCGGCAGCAGTAAAAATGGTATATGATACATTCAAAAAAATTAATATTCCCATTATAGGAATAGGTGGTATAAGAAATGGAAGAGATGTAATAGAATTTATGCTTGCCGGTGCATCAGCAGCAGGAATTGGAACAATTAATATGATAGAAGCAGATGCTGCTCTGAGAATAATTGGAGAAATAAAAGATTATCTTAAAAAACACAATATTAAAAGACTCAGTTCTTTGATTGGAAAAGCACATATTTGAAATCATAAATTATTTTTTAATGTAAATGAATTAGAGACGCAAATAACCTTTTTGTGGGAGAACCAATAAATAAATCGGAAAAGTTTATTTCGGTTTTAGAAAATAGGTATTAATAATCTCTAATAAAATGAGTGGTTAAAGTATATATCTGAGCTGAAACCGAAATTGAAGGAGGGAATAAAAATCATGAAAAGAGAAGAAATAGAAAAAATGCTGAAAGAAACAGGTGTAATCCAGGAAGGTCATTTTGTGCTGACTTCAGGCAGACATGCAAATATCTATATGCAGTGTGCAAAAGTACTACAATATCCAGAATATGCAGCAAAACTTGCTGGAGAAATAGCAGAAAAATGGAAAGATACTGAGATAGATGTTGTTATAGGGCCTGCATTAGGTGGAGTGGTACTCTCATATGCTGCTGCAGAACAGATTGGAGTCAGGTCACTTTTTAGTGAGAGAAAAAACGGCAGTATGCAGCTCAGAAGAGGGTTTGATATTAAAAAAGGAGAAAAAGTTTTAATTGTAGAAGATGTAGTCACAACAGGTGGGTCAGTAAAAGAAGTTATAGAATTGATGGAAGAAAAAAAGGCAGATATAGTAGGAATAAGCTCTATAATAGACAGAAGTTCTGGAAATGCAGATTTTAAATACCAGTTTAAGCCACTGCTTAAGGTAGATATAAAATCCTACAAGGCTAATGAGTGTGAACTCTGTCAAAAAGGAATTCCAGTGACAAGACCGGGAAGCAGAGCTTAAAAACTATATTATAATAAAAATTACTCAAATAAAGATCATAAAGATCAAATAATAAAATTAAAAAAGGGGGAGCTCCCCCTTTTTTAATCTAAGCCTTAAAAGAATTTGCCATTGTCAGATGTTCAATTTCAATATCGGAAAGAGCTCTAAATATCTGCTGAACTCTTAATTCAGGTGCTCTTCTGGCAGCTTTAAGATAAAAATCGATCGCTCTTTTTTCATGCTTATTTGCCTCTTCAAAGCGATCATAATCATTATCAGGAATATCCGGATCAGGAAGTTCATCAGTTTCAATACCCAGCATATCCTCCAGCAGCGAAGCATGTTCGGCTTCCTGTTTTTTAAGCCGCTTAAAAATAGATTCTGATACCTGATTTTCAGCAGCTTCTGCACATTTGCCGTAAAAAACCGTATTATCATTTTCCAGTTCAAGTGCATGTAAACAGTCTTTGCGGCTCTGTTCACTCATTTCTACAACACCATAATCAAGATAATGAGCAGCAGCTTTTAGATTTTCACCATCAGCACCACAGAAAGGACAGCGGTCAGCAGCTTCACTGCCGAAATATGTTTCTCCACAAATTTGACATCTCCACGGTTTAATAAAAATCACCTCCCCATCATTAGAAATTTAAATTAAAGACCATTTAAGATTTATTCCAAAATAAAGATCTTTAAAATATGTAAAATATTAAAGCAAATTAAAATAAAATATTCTTTATATAAAATATTCTCTGTAATATTTTATTATCCTGCTTTTTTTAAACTCTGAAAAAAATTTATTTTCAAAATTTATCTTTCTTAATTTTTTCTTAATAAATAAAAAATATTCAGATGAGCTAACTTCCAAATTACTTCATTTGCATTTTTATTGGAGAAATTGTATTATTATAAAGTAAGAAAAAAAAATATACAAGGGGGTGTAGAATATGCAGGAATATAATTTTATCCATTCATGTATTAGGGTAATGGATTTGGAAAAATCTCTTGATTTTTATAAAGGAGCCTTTAATTTAAAGGAGTCAAAAAGGAAAGATTTTCCGGAAGATAAATTTACACTTGTTTATCTAACAGATGCTGAAGAAAATTTTGAGCTGGAGCTAACCTATAATTATGATCAGGAAGAACCTTATACTATTGGAAACGGTTACAGCCATATAGCAGTATCTGTAGATGATCTGGAAACCTCTCACAAAGAGCACATAGAAGCAGGTTATAACGTGGGAGAACTGCGCAGCCTTTCTGATAGTTCTAGTGGCTATTATTTTATAACAGATCCTGATGGTTACAGAGTAGAAGTTATAGGTAAATAATTCACCATATTTGTGAGAAGGGAGAAAATCATGATTAAACTTATAGGTGTTGTAATTATATTAATCGGATTTATATTTAAATTAGATACAATAGCTGTAGTTTTAGCTGCTGGAATTGTGACAGGTCTTGTAGGAGGATTGAGTTTTAATGAGATCCTTTCTACCCTTGGTGAAGCATTTATAGCAAATAGATATATGTCTTTATTTTTAGTAACCTTACCTGTTATCGGTATACTGGAAAGATATGGTTTAAGAGAAAGAGCTGCCGAATTAATTAAAAGCATTAAGGCAGTAACTACCGGGAAAGTTTTAACAACATATATGCTGGTTAGAGAACTGGCAGCAGCTTTTTCACTGAGATTGGGTGGGCATGTTCAGTTTATCAGACCACTTGTCTATCCGATGGCAGAAGGTGCAGCAGAGATTAATTTTGAAGAAGTTGGAGAAGAAGAGCTTGAGATTATAAAAGGTTATTCTGCATCTGCAGAAAACTTTGGTAATTTCTTCGGACAGAATGTATTTATCGCCGCAGGTGGAGTTTTACTTATTGTTGGTACATTAAGTGAACTTGGAGTAGAGGTTACACCACTTGCTGTATCAAAATCATCTATTCCAATAGCAGTGACAGCATTTATATTTGCATTGATATATTACAGAATGCTGGACAGCAGATTATCCAAACGGCTTGCTGAAAAAGAGAACAAAACAGGAAGAGGTGATCAATAATGGGAGCAATTTTACTTGAAGGATTATATGTTATGGCCGGTCTGGTTTCTTTAGTCACTGCTTTTATGGCATTTAAAGATTCCAAACATCCCACAAGGATAGGAACAACTATTTTCTGGTCACTTCTTGCTTTAGTATTTATTGTTGGTAAATATGTGCCAGCTCAGCTGATTGGAGTAATTCTTTTAGTAATGGGAGTTCTGACAGCAACCAAACAGGTTAATTTTGGTTCACAGACAAATGCAGAAGAAAGTGTAAGAGAAGAGCGTTCAAAACAGTTTGGAAATAAACTTTTTGTTCCCGCAATGTCTATAGCGGTAATTGCTTTTGCAGTTGCACAGTTTACACCTTTAAGTGGACTTGTGGGGCTTGGTTTTGGTGCAATTACTGCAACTGTAATTGCACTGATGATGACAAAAGTAGAAGTAGGGTATATTGCATATGACGGCAGCAGACTCCTACAGCAGGTAGGTTCTGCAAGTATACTGCCTCAGCTTCTGGCAGCATTGGGTTCACTCTTTGCAGCTGCAGGAGTTGGAGAAGTAATTGCAGCAGGTATTTCTGGAGTTATTCCACAGGGTAATATACTGGCCGGAGTAGCAGCTTACTGTATTGGTATGGCAGTATTTACTATGATAATGGGTAATGCTTTTGCTGCTTTTGCTGTAATAACTGCCGGTATTGGTATGCCTTTTGTCTATTCTCAGGGAGCCGATCCTGCAGCAGCAGGTGCACTGGCTTTAACAGCCGGATATTGTGGAACACTGATGACTCCAATGGCAGCCAACTTTAACATTGTACCGGCAGCTATACTGGAAACAAAAAATAAGAATAGAGTAATAATCAGTCAGGTACCTTTTGGTATTGTTCTTCTGGCAGCTCACATTGTGCTCATGTATGTGATCGCTTTTTAACTAAAATCAAATAAAAAAACTAATTGTATAATTTAATTTGGAGGTGTTATTTTATGAAAGTACTAATGACAGCGTTTGATCCATTTGGTGGAGAATCAGTCAATCCAGCTTTTGAAGCAGTAAAACTTATGTCAGACAAAATTGCTGGTGCAGAAATTGTTAAACTTGAAGTTCCTACTGTTTTTCATAAATCAATAGAAAAAATGGAAAAAAAGATTGAAAATGAAGATCCGGATATTATAATATGTGTTGGTCAGGCAGGTGGAAGATTCAATATGACAGTAGAAAGAGTTGCTATCAATGTTGATGATGCCAGAATTCCTGACAATGAGAATAATCAGCCAATAGATGAAAAAATATTTGCAGATGGGAAAAACGCTTATTTTGCAAACATTCCTATAAAAGCAATAGTAAAAGAAATTAAAGATAATGACATTCCCGCTTCTGTTTCCAATAGTGCCGGTACATTTGTCTGCAATCATATTTTTTATGGTCTGATGTATTTAATAGATAAGAAATTCTCATATAAACGAGGAGGATTTATTCATGTACCATATATTCCTGCTCAGGTAGTGGGAAAGAAAAATCAGCCCAGTATGTCTGTTGATGATATAACTAAAGCTTTAGAACTGGCAGTAAAAGCATCTGTTGAAAATAAAGACGATATAAAAGAGATTGGTGGAGAAATAAGTTAAAAATTGGGAAAATAAGTTACATTGAACTGGTGTTTATTTGCCCCGGTTTTCCCGGGGCTTATTTATTACAAAAAGTAATATTACAAACAAACCAAGTAATATATATCATAAATTTATAAATTCTGCAGGTGAATTAAAATATGTCAAATATAATTTCCAGTAAAGAAATAATCCTATTTATTAAATCAATACCAATCGGGATGGCCAATACACTGCCTGGTGTAAGTGGAGGTACAATTGCACTTGTGGTAGGAATTTACCAAAAATTATTGGAAGCTGTAAAAAAATTCAGGTTTAAAACACTTATTCTGGTTGGTTCCGGGATGGCTTTGGGAATATATGTTGGGGCGAGTTTTATAAGTGAGTTTTATACTGCCAAACCTCTGCTGACAGCTTATTTTCTATTTGGCCTTGTCCTTACATCAGCCAGGACAACATATAAAAATATAGGCAGCTTAAAATTTTTAAATCTTTTTTTTATAGTGGCTGGACTTATTACTGCTCTGTATTTTTCAGCCGGAAGCAGCACACTTTTTTTGAGCAGCAGCAGATATATTTTGTTTTTTGTAGGAGGCTTTTTTGGCAGTATTGCCATGGTGCTGCCTGGAATCAGTGGGGGTACACTGCTTATTTTAATTGGACTGTACCAACCACTTCTAAATGCAGTTAACAGTTTGGATTTTTTGCTTATTGGAATCTACCTTACAGGTGTGGTAAGTGGGCTGATTTCTTTTGCCTGGGCTTTTTCCTTTTTACTGAACAAATTTAGAGCAAATATTATGTCACTTTTAACCGGACTTATAATTGGATCTTCAGCAGCTGTATTTCCAGAACAATTTGTGCTGGAAGGAGTTATATATTTCATTTTTGCTGTAGCTTTAATTATTTTGCTGGAAGTGTCTGCTAAAAAATTCAATTAATATTGATATAGAAGGTTTGAGATTTTTTATTTAAAATTAAAGTTTGCAATTAGTTCAATTTAAAATTGCAATTTAAGAATTTTTGTTTTTTTAAAAAGAGGTGGAAATATGGATTTTCATTATTATTCCTATCAGGATGATTTGTTCAAAAAAATATCTGATCAGACCGGAACATTATTTTTATTCGACAGCTACAGCAGCATGCAGCATATGCTGCAAAATTATTATAATCCTTCTTTTTTGCAGGGAAACAGTATTTTTATAACAATTGAAGAATTTAGAGAGAGAATTCTGGCAGATGATAGCATTTTGCTTAAAGAAGAAAAACTACCTATTTTGCTTTATTCTGTATTAACTGAAGAGGAGAAAGAAGAATTGAAAATCAGCAGTTATCAGGACATATATAGTTTCTCCTCTCAATTTTTTCGGTTTTTTAGGATGCTGGAAGAATATCAGGTAGAACAGCTGAAATCTCTGGCTGATTGGCAGCAGGAAAGATATACACTGTTGACCGGTATCAGGCAGCGTTTTGAACAAAAAATGAATAAATTAAACTGTAAAGATAAAACTATGCTTTATAGAAATGAAATTAATAATATAAATTTTATTAAAGATATGAAAAGGATAGTGTTTGTCAATACAGCTGAGTTCAGCCCACTTTTTAAAAAAACATTGAACTCTCTGCAGAAATACTGTAAAATTGAACTCCACCTCCAGCTTGAAGAAGAAGATTTTGATGAAAAAAATCTGCAGCTTAAACAGCTGAATTATCCAGCACTTAAAAATTTTCAGCAGAAGATAAAAATATATGAGAGTTCAGATGAGTTAAAAGAGCTGGCTGGGGTACTGAGTATTGAAGAAGGTGCTGATAATAGTACAGATATAATTGACTGCAGAGAAGAAAACTCTAATTTCAAAAATTTATTAAATTCCAGTATTGACTTTGCAGAGAGCAGAAGTATAAAAGATACGGCTCTTTATCATTTCTTAACTGCATTTTATGAAGTATATTTATCTGCTTTCAAAAAGGGAAATATCAAGTTAAATTTAAAATCAGTTTTAGATTTTGTTAACATTAAAATGAGTTCTAAAATTTTAGAATTGGAGGAAGATAGTTATTATAAGTTAGTTGATTTATATAATGATGATTATTTTTATCTTAATAGAGATATAATTGAGGCAGAAATACCTGTAATTTATCCACTTTTTGCTGCTGTTGAAAAGTTGAAATCTATTAGTTCACTTAAAGAGTTGACAGCATATATAACAAAAATTGTAGATTTTCCGCTGGAATCGAAATTTTTAGATCTCGAAGAAAAGTTTTTTGATACTGTTATAGAGTTAAATACAGCAGAAGATATGAATCTACACAAAAACTGGTATAAATATTTTGCTGATAAAGCTGGTGGATTTTTTAGGCTTTTTCTTGACTATTTAGGTTATAAATCTTTAAGAACAGAAAATGAAGATAGGGAAAATAGACTCAGCTGGTCCTACCTCAGCAGTTCACCAACAAAAAAAAGGGCCAGCCTTATTCTAACAGGCTGTACTCAGAGCAATATGTCGGTAAATAGCAGTGGTTTTTTCTTTTTAAATGAAAAACAGCTGTCTTTAAACAAGCTCCCCACCTCTGAAGATAAATATTTATTAAAAAAATACCGATTTTTACGTCATGTCTTTAATGCCGAAAAAGTCAGTATATTTACTATCAACAATAGAGAAGAAAACATATATCCTGCGTCTGTACTTGAAGAGTTAAAGATGAATTATGACATAGAGTTTAAACAAAATAAATTTAAAAATATTGATGAATCAGACCTGCTGAAAAACTTTTTTAACTTAAAAAATAGTGGAGATAATAATGATATAGAAAGTGATAAAGCAGATGGAGAAATACCACTTGTCCGGTCTGACTTTAGAGAACAGTTTTCTATTACTTTTTATAAATATAGTCAGCTGAAACGATGTTTTTACAGATTTTATCTGGAGCAGATACTTCACCTTCAGCCCGGCTTTAGTGGTGGTGATAATTCTCTTTCTTTCCTATCTCTGGGAATTCTTGTGCATCAATCTTTTTCTAATCTTACTGCAACTTTACTTGAAGGTAGTAATTTTAGCGAAAAGAAAGCTGAAGAAATAATTTTTGGAAATATAAAAAAACTTGAGTTAAAGATTGATGAGGATTTGAAACCATTTTATAAAAATATAATGACAAAAAAAATTGCTGAATCTTTTAAATTTTTCTGGAAAGAAATGAGTAATATCATGACAGATGAAAATACAGAAGTACTGATAGAATGGCCTTCCAAAACAGTAAATAGAGAAATATTTTTAAAGCTTATGGAAGTAGAATTTTATTTATCCGGAAGAATAGATCTGCTTCTTATGGGAGAGAATGCAGATCATATTATTGACTTTAAAACAGGTAGTGGAGATAAACTTCAGCTTGATTTTTACAATTTAATGTTGAGAGAAAACTCTGCTGATAAGGATATTTCTAAAAAATGCAAAAAAGCAATTTACAGTGTTTTTGAAAAAAAGTTTGATCTTTCTTATAGAAATAGAGAAGATGAACTGTTTTTAGAGATAAAAAAACTGCTGAAAGAACTTTTTGAGAAAAAAGAATTCAGCAGAATATCAAGTTATGACTGTGACAGATGTCCATATTATGATTTCTGCAGGGTGGATGATAAAATATGAAAAAAATTATAAAAGCAAGTGCAGGTACAGGTAAAACTTATAGACTTTCGCTTGAATATATAGCCTCACTTATTAAAGGTGTTGATTTTGAGGAAATTATAGTTCTTACATTTACCAAAAAAGCTACAGCTGAGATTAGAGAAAGAATTTTTCTCCACCTGGAGACAATAATAAGTGGTGGCCTAGAAAAGGAGCAGTTAGTTAATAATCTAAAAGGAATTTATCCTGATTTAGGAGTCAGCCGAAGCAAATTGAAGAAAATCCATAATAAAATGCTTTTAGAGCCAGAAAATGTACATGTTTATACAATCGATAGCTTCAGTAACCGGATATTTTCCCAGTCTATTGCTCCATATCTGGGAATTTATAATTATGAGATAATAGACGAAAATGAAAATAAGACATTTATTGACAATATACTGAGAAAAATATTAAATAATGAAAAATATTTCAGCAGGTTGGAAAAGTTTCTATCTCAGAATGCAGGCAGAAATCTCGAAAATTATTTTGAACTCATCAAATTAATTGTAGATAATTACTGGAAATTTATAATTGTAGACAATAAAGAAAAAGATAAAATTCCAGCAGAAGATTTAACCAAATCATTTGATGGGACAGTGGAAATATTAAAGGAAGCTGCTGCACAAAAAGGAGAAGAGCTGGGAAACAAATATTTTGTTTCCGGCAGCAGGCAGCTTTTAAATAGTTATTTAAACTGCCGTGATGAGGAAAAAAAACTTTCACTATTGTTAAAAAATAAAGATCTGTTATTTGATAAAACATACTGGAACGGTAATCAGCTGAAGGGCAGGAAAAAAGCCCATTTTAAAAAAGAATTAAATGACAAATTCCAGCTGTTCAGAAAAAATCTGGCCGCCCATATTTTTAATAATGAAGTAATTGATTTTGAAAAGGAACTTTTTTCATCTGCAGAGCTGATATTAAAACTCTATGATGAAGAAAAATTTAAAAGTCAAAAGTTTACACATGCTGATATAAGCAGCTATACATATAAATATCTCTTTGATCCTGAATTAGATCTGATCAATGATGGTGAAATTAGCGAATATTTTATAGATCTGCTGGACAGTGATTTTAAAGCACTATTTATTGATGAATTTCAGGATACCAGTATTCTGCAGTGGAAAATACTAAAACCTCTGATTGATGGGGCGGTGCATTTTATAGCAGTTGGTGACGAAAAACAGTCTATATACGGCTGGCGAGGTGGAGAAAAAAAACTTTTTGCTGATTTGGAAAATATTATTGATGGCGAGGTAGAAACACTGTCAGACTGCTACAGAAGTGATAGATGTATTATTGAGCTGGTAAATCGATTTTTTTCCAGCATAGATGCTGGAAATTGGGAATATAGGGATGTAAATTCAATTTCAGATTCTTATGGCCACAGCAGCATGATAGTTGGAGGTAGTTCTGCAGAATATGATACTACTACCAAAAAATTTGAAAATCTGGCAGAAGAAAAGCAGAAAGAAATAGAAAAAATGAATAATTTTATTATTACAGATCTACCTGGGGAAATTGCCAGAAAGATAAAAAATGATTATACTAATTATGGAGATATAGCAGTGCTGGCCAGGACTGGGAATGATCTGGCAGAAATTGCAGCCGGGCTGAAAAAATTTGACATACCATATATTTTAGAAAATAGAAGCAGTATGCTTGAGCATCCAGTTATTAAATCATTTTACAGTTTTTTAAAATTCTCTTTTTCAAAAGATATATTTGAGTTATTAAAATATTTAAGAAGTGATCTTGTTGGTTTAAAACAGCAGGATATGAAAACTATTTTTAATAATCTTAATCAAATTCGTACTTTCTTTTTTCAGGATGAGGAAAAAAGGGAATTTAAACTGCAGAATGAAAAAATAAAATCAATATTTTTTGAAATTAGAAATATAATAAATAGTGATTACATTTCTATAATTTCTTACCTTTATCAGAAACTGGAGGACAGAAGTCAGTCTGACCCAGTAACTTTAAAAAATATATATTCTTTTTACAAAATACTGAACTCTTTTACTTCAATAAGAGAACTTCTGAATTATCTGGAGAAAAATAAAGAAAGTGATTTACTAAAACAGGAAAAGGTTAAAAGCAGCAGTGCTGTTAATTTAATGACAATTCATAAAGCAAAAGGACTTTCAATACCTGTAGAATTTTTTTACTGGAAACCCGGCAAACGCGGAAACAGCAGTAGTGACAGGCTGGAATTTTATCTGGACTTTGATGATAAATTTTCTAAAGTTAATAAATATTTATTTACAAAAGGTGATTATCTTAAGATACTTGATTGGCTTAATTTTGATTTTAAATCAAGACAGGAAACAAAAGAACTGATGGAAGAGATTAACAATGTATATGTTGCTCTGACAAGGGCAGAAAAAGATTTGAATATATATATAGAAACTCCCCGAAAACTTATTCCACATAAAAATTTGATGTGGGAGGGAAGTAATTATGATTTTTATGAAAAAGCAGTTATTAATTCTGCCTGTGCAGATAAGCTAGTTGATCTGATTAAGTATTCATCCTGGGGAGAGCCAGAAAAAACAGAACAGGAATCTTCAGCTGATAAAATATTTATTTCTGATATGAGCAGATATTTTCTGAAGGATAAAAAAGCTTCTCAAAAAACTTCCAGCAGCAGTTTTAAAGATAAAAACAGATTTAAATTGGCTGAAAATAGGATTAGAGGACTGGCGCTTCACTATTATCTGGAAAACATATATTATGGAGAAAAGGAAGAAAAAAAAGAAGCCAGAAATCTGCTTACAGCTAAATTTGTAAATATAATTGGCTCATCTGTTTTAAGAGAAATTATAGAAGCTGCAGATTTGTTTATAGATAATAATCCTGAACTCTTTTCCAGGGAGTGGACAGTTTATACAGAATATCTGCTTAAAAGTGGTAAACAGAGTTTTCGCATAGACCGTCTGCTGGTTGATAAAAAAAGTAAACAGATTAAAATAATTGATTTTAAAAGTGGTTTTTATAGAGAACAGGAACAGCTTATAAAATATAAGACGCTTATAAAGGAAATTGTGGGTTCTGAGTGGAATATAGAAGCAGAATTTATTGATATTTAATCTTTTTTTCTTATCTTTTCTGTCTATAAAAATTTGGAAGAAAAAGAAGTTGAAATCCCCGGCTGGGCTTCAATAGATAAGTCATTAAAAAAGATAATAGAACAGGCCGAAAAAAATTATAAAAAACTGCAGAGGAATGATTATTATGGGTATTTTAAGTGGACTGCTGGGTAATGCATCAGAAGTAGATGTAGAAAAGGTGGAGGACAATCTGGAAAAGATATTAATTGAAGATGAAAAACTGGTCAAAGCTTTTAAAGTTTTAAGAGATCTGATGGTTTTTACAGATCTGCGTTTAATTCTTGTTGATAAGCAGGGAATGACAGGCAAAAAAATGGAATATCATACTATTCCTTATGAGAGCATCAGGCATTTTAGTGTTGAATCTACTGGACATTTTGATATGGAAGCAGAACTTAAGATATGGACGGCAGGGGCATCTGAACCTATAATCCGCAATTTTAAAAAAGGAGAACACATTTTTTCTGTACAGAGAACTCTGGCTGAGATGAAGCTTAAAAATTATGATTTAAATAGGTTTTGAGATGAATATATTGATAAAAAATATGAATAAATTAAATTAATTATTGAGGCAGCAGAAATGTTTATTAGAACAAACACTATAAAGCTGTAATCAAATTAATTTGATCGGAAAGAGAATTAATTGTTAAACATTTTATAGAAAAAAACTGGTAAAAGAGAGAAAATAAATTTTAAAGAGATGGGGTGGTAAAAATGAAATTAGTTTTATTGAGACATGGAGAAAGTGAATGGAATCTTGCTAATAAATTTACCGGCTGGATAGATGTTGATTTAAGTAAACAGGGTGTAAAAGAAGCTGAAGCAGCAGGCAGACTTTTAAAAGAAGAAGGTTACAAATTTGATATAGCCTACACATCTTATTTAAAGAGAGCAATAAAAACCTTAAATATAGTGCTGGATATCATGGATTTACACTGGATTCCTGTAATCAAGTCATGGAGGTTAAATGAGCGTCACTATGGGGCTCTGCAGGGTTTGAACAAGGCAGAGACAGCCAAAAAAGAAGGGGAAGAACAGGTTCATATCTGGAGGCGGAGTTTTGACACTCCACCACCTGCCTTAAGCAAAGATGATCCCAGACATCCCGGTCATGAAGAAAAATACAGTAATTTATCTGAAGACGAACTGCCGGCAGCAGAAAGTTTAAAAATGACAATTGACAGAGTTTTACCGTACTGGCAGGAAGAAATTGTCCCAAAAATTAAATCCGGCAAAAAACTAATCATTTCAGCTCATGGAAACAGCCTTAGGGCACTTGTAAAACATCTTGATGGTATTTCTGATGAGGAAATCAGCAGCCTTAATATTCCAACAGGAAGACCGCTGATTTATGAGTTTGATGATCAGATGAATGTTCTGGATAAGTATTATCTTGGTGATAAGGAAACGATAGAAAGAGAAATGGAAAAAGTAAAAAATCAGGCAAAAAAATAATTCTAATCTAATTTTAATCATCATTTAATTAGTTTTTAATATTTTTCTGCTATACTTAGTCTGAAGTTGTTTGTTCAGTAAAGTTTTTTGTGAATTATAATCAACTTAAAATTAAACAAAAGGTAGGTGCTAAAGATGGTCAAGTTTTTAAGAAATAAAAAGAGTATAATTAAGAAAACAATTATTTCTGCAGTGCTTGTAATGTTTATTCTGTCCTCATTGTCTGCAGTATTATATGCACAGGATAAAAATAATATCATAGTAAACAACCATTTTGCTGATATTGCAGAAAAGGTAGATAATGGCGTTGTAAAAGTTACTTCTACAGTTGAAACAGCAGGGAGTCAGGAGCTTCCACATATATTTAATGATCCATACTTTAGATTCTTTTTTGGTGATAAACTGCCGCTTCCGGAACAGCAGCCCAGAAAAAGACAGGGATTTGGTTCAGGTTTTATAGTATCTGAAGACGGATATATTGTTACTAATCAGCATGTAATAGACGGTGCTGATAAAGTAGAGGTTTCAATAAATGGAATAGAAGAACCTTTAAAAGCTGAGATTGTCTGGTCGGATTTTAGTCTTGATCTTGCTGTTTTAAAGGTAGATACAGATGCAGATCTAACACCAATTAAACTTGGTGATTCCGAAAAAATACGTCCCGGAGAATGGGCAATTGCCATAGGTAATCCCTTTGGATTTGAACATACAGTGACAGTTGGTGTAATTAGTGCACTTGGTAGGCCGATTCAGATACCAACAAATGATAGACAGGTTAGAACTTATCAGAATTTAATACAGCTTGATGCTGCAATTAATCCCGGTAACAGTGGTGGACCCCTGCTCAATATTAATGGAGAAGTCATTGGAATTAATACAGCAGTAAGTGCTGTAGGACAGGGGATTGGTTTTGCAATACCTATTAATGAAATTAAAGGTATTGTAGATCAGCTAAAAACAAAAGGACAGGTAACACAGCCGTGGCTTGGTATTGCATTTAGTGAAATCAGTAAAGATATGCAGGATTATTTCAGACTGGAAAACAGAGAAGGAGTTATTGTTATTGAAGTTTATCCTGACAGTCCTGCAGAAAAAGCTGGTTTAAAACCTTATGATATAATTAAAGAAATTGATGAGAAAAAAATTAAATCAACTTCTGATGTTGCAGATATAATACAAAATAAAGAAGTCAATGACAGAATAATGATTAAAGTTATTAGAAATGGAAGTCCAAAAATTATATTTGCTCGGATCGGAAACAAACCAAATGATATAAACCGCTAAAATAGGTTATATAAAAATAAATAAATTATGATGTTTTAAATAAACACAATTTATAAAAATAGATTCTAAAAAATCATTTTACAATCAAATAAAAGATATATAAATGCTGTCAATAAATATAGTGACTATAAAAAAATGGTTATTATAAAGAATGATTTAACAGGGGCTCAGAAATGAGCCCATCTTTTTTTATTTTAAATTACTCCATATTATTGGTATAATATATTAGATAGGCAAAAGAGGTGAAATAATGGCTCAGAAAATACTAATTATAGAAGACGATACACAGATCGCAAGGTTTATAGAGCTCGAGCTGGAACATGAAGGATATTCAGTAAAAAAAACAGACAGTGGTCTGGAAGGGATCAGGCTTATCAGAGAAGAATTGTTTAATTTAGTGCTGCTGGATTTAATGCTGCCGGAAATAGATGGGATAGAAGTCTGCAGTAGAATCAGAAATTTTTCTGAGATACCAATAATAATGATTACAGCACGCTCAGAGCTGGATGATAAAATAAAAGGTCTTGACACAGGAGCTGATGATTATCTAACAAAACCCTTTGCTATTGAAGAACTTTTGGCCAGAATCAGAGCACTGATGAGGAGAAATGCAGATGAGAAAGAGGGAGATGATAATCTGCTTCAGGTTTCTGATCTTACAATTGATAAATCAAGACATATTGTAAAAAGATCTGGAGAACAGATAGAACTCACAAAAAAGGAATATGACCTGCTCACATACCTTATGGAAAACAGAGATATAGTTTTATCCAGAGAAAAACTTCTTAATAATGTCTGGGGTTATAATTACACCGGAGAGACAAATATTGTAGATGTTTATATAAGGTATCTGCGGTCCAAAATAGATGAGCCTTTTTCCGACAGGTTAATACATACAGTCCGCGGTGTTGGGTATGTTTTGAGAGAGAATAAAAATGTTTAATTTTTTTAAAGAACGCGGAAAATTGTCCTGGAAGATTACAGTAGTCTACACCCTGATGTTTATACTTGTCATTTTGCTTGTAAATGCAGCTGTTTATCTATTTTTATCAAATTTTATAGCAAACAGTATAGAAAACAGCATCAGCAATACTGGAGAATTTGTCATGTCACAGATAAAGGGGATAGATGGTTCAATAAATGTTTTTGATGCAGAAATTCTTCAGGAGATCAGCCGAAGTGAGGGAAATATATTTTTTAGAGTGCTGAACAGTAGAGCTGAGATTACAGCACAGTCAAAATATCTGGAAAATATGGAGATTCCGTTAAACAGAGAACTAACAGAATTCAGCATCAGCGGCCGAAATCTTGCTGTAAAAACTATTGATTTAAATCAGTCATTTTTTTTTAATGGATATATTCAGATCGTAAGAGATATTACTTTTGAAAAAAACTTTTTGGATGTTCTCATAATTGTTCTGACTGCTGCCGGATTTATCGGCACACTTGCCTCTCTTATAGTTGGCTATATAACTACCAAAAGAATGCTTAATCCCATTAAAAAAATCACAGAAACAGCCCGCGAAATTAGCCTTAGTGATCTTGGAAAAAGACTTTCTGTTACAGGTGCTGATGACGAACTACAGCAGCTGGCAGAAACCTTTAATACAATGCTGGGAAGGCTGGAAAAATCTTTTAAAAGAGAAAAACAATTTATTTCGGATGCTTCACATGAACTGCGCACACCACTATCTGTTATTAGAGGTTATATAAACCTGCTGGATAGATGGGGTAAAGAGAAAAAAGAAGTGCGAGATGAAGCAATTACAGCCATTAAAAATGAAGTTGAAGGAATGAATCATCTGCTGGAAAATCTTCTTTTTCTGGCTAGAGGTGATGATTCGCGGTTTAATCGAGAAGAAGAATTGTTTTCTTTTTCTGAACTGCTTTTAGAAATTGTAAAAGAAATCAAGCTTGTTAATAAAGAAATCAGAATTGACTTTAATATAGAAGATGAAGTGGAATTTTATGGAGACAGAAAGCTTTTTAAACAGCTGATTAGAATTTTTGTGGAAAACAGTATTAATTTTACAGATAAAGATGGTCAAATAAATATTCTGCTCAAAAAGGAAAAAACAGAAAACAAAAACATGGTAAAGATTATAGTAGAAGACAATGGGCGCGGTATACCTGAACAAGATCTGCCGCATATTTTCGAAAGATTTTATCAGGCCGATAAGTCGAGAAGCCGCCAAAAGAACAGTTCTGGACTGGGCCTTGCGATTGCAAAACAGATTGTAGATAGTTATGATGGAAAAATAAAAGTTGAGAGTGAAATATCAGAGGGAACTAAAATTGAGGTACTGCTGCCGTTTAAATCCAGCAGAATTTCAGTTTAATCAGCTAAAAAAATTTAATGATACCGGGAGATGATTAGTTTGAGTAAAAAAAAATCGATATTTCTTTTAGATGGGCACAGTCTGGCACATAGAGCTTTTTATGCACTGCCGCTACTTACCAATGATAAAGGGGAATATACAAATGCTGTGTTTGGTTTTGTAAGGATGTTATTTAGTTTGATAGATGAATGGAATCCGGACAGGTTGGTTGTTGCCTTTGACCGCAAAGAACCAACATTTAGACATGAAGAATATGATGATTATAAAGCAAATCGAAAAAAAATGCCTGATGAACTGGTCACACAGATAAAACTTCTTCAGGAGACACTGGATATACTAAAAATACCTATGATTTCAAAAGAAGGATATGAAGCCGATGATCTGCTTGGAACAATGGCCAAAGATGCCGAAAGAGCAGGTTATCAGGTATATATAGTAACAGGAGATAGAGATGCACTTCAGCTTGTTTCTGATAATATTAGGGTAATGTATACCCGCAGAGGAATTTCTGACATAGTGCTGTATGATATTGAAAAGATAAAAGAAAAATACGAAATACAGCCGGGAAAATTGATAGATATGAAGGGCCTTATGGGAGATAGTTCTGACAATATTCCGGGAGTACCGGGTATTGGTGAGAAAACTGCCATTAAGCTTTTAAAACAGTTTAATTCTATAGAAGAAATTTTGAACAATATAGACAAAGTTTCAGGAAAAAAACGTAAAGAAAATCTGGAAGAATATGCAGATCAGGCCAGAATGAGCTACCGGCTGGCTGAAATAAAGACCAATGTTCCTGTAGAAATGGATTTCTCCAGCTGTAAACTAAATCTTCAAGATGACCGGAAAGCAGCCGAACATTTTAAAAAGCTTGGCTTTAACAGTCTGCTGTCTCGTTTTGAATATAAAGAAAAACTGGATATTGATCAGCTTGATATAGAAACAGCTTCTGCTTCAGATATGAACTCCTTTTTTGAAATGATACTTGAGGAAGAGGGAGAAATTGCGTTATCAGTTAAAAGAGAAGCAGGCAGCAGTGCACGTAATGGATTAATAAAAGAAATAATAATTAGTCTATCAGATGGGAAAACCAGAAGAATTAAAATAGATGAAGATGATCTCCCTGATAAATTAAAAGAAATACTGGAATCTAAAAAAATAGATAAGCTCTTTTTTTCTGCAAAAGAAGGTTCATTATCCCTTATGTCATATGAAGTTATTGTAAATGGTCTTGTTTTTGAACCACTGCTGGCAGCATATCTGCTTCAGCCATCAGCTACACTACCTGATCTTGACGAAATATTCAGCAGAGAACTTAATATTTCGCTGGCAGAGCTGGACGAAGTAGAGAAAGAAGCTTTAAAAACCGCAAAATTATTTGAGTTAAAAGAAATCTATCTAGAAAAACTAAAGGAAAACTCTCTGCTGGAGCTCTACACTGAAATAGAACTGCCTCTGATTAAAATTCTGGCTCTTCTGGAGTACAATGGTGTTAAAGTTGATAAAAAATGGCTGCAAAAACTATCACAAAAGCTGGAAAAGAGGCTGAAAATAATAACAGATAAAGTATATGAGCTGGCAGGTGAAGAGTTTAATTTGAATTCACCCAAACAGCTTGGAGAAATACTGTTCCAAAAACTGGGACTTCCAGTTATAAAAAGGACAAAAACAGGTTATTCTACCAATGCAGATGTTCTGTCACAGCTGGAAGACAAGCATCCAATAATCCCACTTATAACAGAATATAGACAGCTTGCAAAACTAAAATCAACATATATTGATTCTCTGCCAGCACTGATAAATGAGGAAACAGGTAAAATTCACACAAGCTACAATCAAATGGTGACAGCAACAGGTCGTCTGAGCAGTACAGATCCCAATCTGCAGAATATCCCCATTAGGACAGAAGAAGGACGAGAAATCAGAAAGGCATTTCTTCCTTCGGAAGACGATATGCTGCTGCTTGCAGCAGATTATTCGCAGATTGAGCTCCGGGTTTTTGCTCATCTCAGTGGAGATCAAAGACTTAAAGAAGCTTTCAGTAAAGGTAGGGATATTCACACAGAAACAGCTGCTGAAATATTTGAAGTAAATAGTGAAGAGGTTTCTCCAAATATGAGGCGGCATGCAAAAGTAATTAATTTTGGTATAGCATATGGTATGAGTGCTTATGGGCTGAGCCAGGATCTTGATATTCCTGTGGAAGAAGCACAGGATTATATAGATAAATATTTTGAGGAGTTTTCTGGAGTAAAAGAATATATGGATAAAAGTATTAAAGAGGCTCAGGAAAAAGGCTATGTTAAAACACTTTTTAATAGAAGAAGATATATCCCAGAAATAAACAGTAAAAACTATCACAGGAGATCATTTGCAGAAAGAACAGCAATTAATACTCCGGTTCAGGGAACAGCAGCAGATATAATGAAAAAAGCCATGATCGATGTGTATGAAGCTCTTAAAGATAAAGAGCTAAAAGTAAATATACTGCTTCAGGTTCATGATGAGCTAGTATTTGAAGTAGCAGAATCTGATCTTAAAGAAGCTGCCTGTTTAATTAAAGAAAAGATGGAAAATACCTGTAAACTGGATGTACCGCTTATTGTTGATCTGCAGATAGGAAAAAACTGGCGGGATAAAGAAGATTATGAGGTGGACTGCAGTGCCTGAACTACCAGAAGTAGAAACTATAGTTAAAGGTTTGAGACCACTTATAAAAGATCGATATATAACAGATATAACAATCAGTGAGAAAAAAATAATTGCTCATCCTGCGGCAGATGAATTTAAAAACGAAGCTGTCGGTCGGAAGATTGTAGATATAACCAGAAGAGGCAAGTATATTATCATTGAACTGGAAAATGATAAAGAAATGATTATCCATCTCCGGATGACAGGTAAACTGCTTGTTAAACAGTGCGAAAAATTTCGAGATAAACATACACATGTAGTTTTTCATCTCGATAATGGACAGGAGCTTAGATTTAATAATATAAGAAAATTCGGCAGGATTTATTTGATCGATAAAGATCAGCCGGGAAAAGCCGGAGGTTATGCTGAACTGGGGCCAGAACCTCTCTCTGATGATCTGAGTCTGGATGATTTTAAAGAAATGTTCAAAAACAGGCGTGGTGTTATAAAATCACTGCTTATGAATCAAAAATTTATTGCTGGAATAGGTAATATCTATGCAGATGAAATTTTGTTTAGATCCGGTATAGATCCGGAGAGAAAGGCTGATACACTGACAGAGCCAGAAATAGAAAAAATCTACCGCAGTATGAGAGAAATACTAAAAAAAGGTATCATATATGGAGGGACCACTTTTAGTGATTATGTAAATGCATTTGGGGAAAAGGGTTCATTTCAGGAAGAACTGCAGATATATCAGAAAGCAGGGGAAAAATGCTGCAGATGTGGCAGCACAATTAAGAAAAAAAAGGTTGGCGGGAGAGGCAGCTATTACTGTCCCAACTGTCAGAAGTAAATTATTTTCACAGGAGTGAATAAGATGATAATTGGTCTTACAGGTGGAATTGCTTCCGGCAAATCGACAGCTGCAGAATATTTGTCCACCAAAAATGCTGAAATAGTTGATGCAGATAAAATTTCACATCAGATTACAGCAAAAGGAGAAAAAGGCTGGGAGCAGATAAAAAATAAATTTGGAGAAGGAATTTTAAAAGAAGATGGAGAAATAGACCGCAGAAAGCTGGGAAATATTATTTTCAGCTGTAGAGAAAAAAAAGAACTATTAGAATCTATATTACATCCCCTTATTATTTCAGAAATGAAAAATAAAGCAGAAAAAATTATTTCTCATGGAAAAATAGTAATTTTTATGGCTCCACTGCTATATGAAACCGGTCTTGACAGCTACTGTGATAAAGTCTGGGTGATTAATACTGAGCGCAAAAAGCAGATAGAGAGGATCAAAAAAAGAGATAATCTTACTGTTTCAGAAGCTGAAAGCAGAATCAATTCTCAGCTTCCTCTGAAGGAAAAGATTAAGAAGGCAGATACTGTTATTGACAACAACAGCAGTATCAGCGATTTGAAGGAAAAACTGGATTATTACTGGGAAAAGGAGGTGGATTTAAATGACAAGAATAGCTTTAATAGCCCATGATAAAAAGAAAAAAGATATTATAAATTTTGCTAAAAAACATAAAAAGATTCTCGAAAAAATGGATTTAATAGCCACCGGTACAACAGGTAAAAGGCTGATCGATGAAGTCGGTTTGAACATTGAAAGGATGGCTTCTGGTCCCCTGGGGGGAGATCAGATGATAGGAGCAGAAATTGCCAAAGAAAGACTGGATGGTGTAATATTTTTGCGGGATCCGCTGACTGCTCAGCCGCATGAGCCGGATGTTAGTGCACTGCTTAGAGTCTGTGATGTGCATGCAGTTCCCCTTGCAACAAATTTATCTACTGCAGAAATGATCATTAATTCACTTGCTGAAAAAAATATCTAATCAACCTCTGGGAGGAAAGGTTTTGTATATAAGCAAATATGTCAAATCAAATATAATATCACTTGTACTACTTGCTGTCTGTATTTTATTGTTATTTTCACAGCCATATTATTTTAAATTGTATTTTCAGCCTATTAAATACAGAGAAATTATCTCTAAAGAAGCTGAAACCAGCTCCGTTGATTCCGATCTACTGGCTGCACTTATATTTGTAGAAAGCGGTTTTAATTCAGATGCTCTATCCAGCCGTGGTGCTGTGGGCCTGATGCAGATAATGCCCGAGACAGCAGGATGGATAGCGGAACAAAAAGATTTAGAAAATTTTGTTGTTTCTGATCTTTATAATCCCAAAATTAATATTGAGTTTGGAAGCTGGTATTTTGCTCATTTATTGGAAAAATTTGATAATAAATTAAATTTGGCACTGGCTGCATATAATGCTGGACAGGGCAATGTCAGTAAATGGATAGAATCCGGCTGGGATGGAAAAATGGGGGAAGAGTACAGTGTTCCGTTTGAAGAAACAGATGATTTTATACGTAAAGTACTAAAAACAAGAAGTTTTTATCAAAAATTTAATAAAATAAAATGAAGAAAATTCCTGCTGGTGCCAATCTTGACAATATTTAATATACATAATATAATTAATTCATATACTTTTAGCTAGATTACTTGAATAAAGTTGAGTTATCCAACTTTTATTGGCCTTTTTTGGAGGGGGAGTATCATACAAAAGGAAATATTGAGAAATCTTTTTCTGTATGTACCAATAAGGTACCCAGCAGAGTATTTAAAATTTAAGAGGAGGAAAGTATTTTATGAAAAAAAAATTAATTAGCATTATATTGACTGCTGTTCTGATTGTTGGACTTTCTGCAGCTGTAATGGCTGAAACAGATAAATATGGTGGTGTATGGAAGGATGCACTGCAGAGTAATCCACCCCAGATGGATCCGGCACAGTCTACAGACACCAAATCTGCAGAAATGATATATCAGCTTTTTGAAACATTAGTTGAATATGATTCAGAAGGAAATATAAAACCACTGCTTGCAGAATCCTGGGATATTAGTGAAGATGCTCAAACCTATACATTTCATTTGAGAAAAGGAGTTCACTTTCATGCAGAAACAGAAGGTGGAACCCCAACTGCTAATGGAGGCCGTGAAGTAACAGCTGAAGACTGGGTATGGACATTTAATCACATTACTTCTCCAGAAACAAAATCACCACGTGCATATTTTATTGATATGATTAAAGGGTATGATGCATATCGTAATGGTGAAACAGATAAGCTGGCTGGTGTTAGAGCAGTTGATAAATATACCCTTGAAGTTGAACTGGAAAAACCTTTTGCACCTTTTTTAGGTACACTTGCATATAATACTTTTGTTGTAATGCCAAAAGAGGATGTTAATAAGTGGGGAGAAGACTGGAACTTTCATCCAGTTGGGACTGGTGCATTTAAATTTGAATCATGGGAACAGGATTCAGTTGTTAGAATGTCCAGAAATGATAATTACTGGATGAAAGATGAAGATGGTAATCAGCTGCCTTATTTGGAGGCTCTAGAATTCCGTATTATTCCTGATTATACAATGATGTGGGAAGAATTCCAGATTGGAAATATTTATCAAACATATGTTGATGATCCTTTCTATCTTGATGCTAAAGAAAACTATCCTGATACATTCTTTGAACTACCACAGCTTGGAACATACTACTATGGTATGAATGTGGAAAAAGAGCCTTTTGATGATAAGCGTGTGCGCCAGGCTATGAATTATGCTATCAATCGTGAAATGATGATTGAACTGGTTCAGAATGGAAGGAATACACCTGCTAAAGGTATTATCCCCCCCACCATGTTTGGATATAATGAGGAATTAGAAGGATATAGTTATAATCCAGATAAAGCCAGAGCACTGCTGGCAGAAGCTGGATATCAAGATGGATTTGAAGTAACACTTCAGTATAATACTTCAAAAGGACATAAACGTGTGGCCGAAGCACTGCAGGCTCAGTACAGACAGGTTGGAATAGATGTAAAACTTCAGAATTTAGACTGGGGAAGCCATCTTGATTCTGTTGAGCGTGGAGAAGCTGCATTCTTTAGAATGGGCTGGGTGGCTGATTATAATGATCCTGATAACTTCCTGTATGTTCTTCTGCATTCCGATAATATTGGTCCAGAAGGAAATTATGCACGATTCAGCAATGAAAGGTTTGATACATTAACTGAGTATGCCCGTCTTGAAACAGATCCAGAAAAACGCAAACAGGCATATCAGCAGGCAGAAAAAATAGCAGTTGAAGAAGCACCATGGGTATTTATTTATCACTATACAACTCACTCACTGGTACAGCCATATGTCAACAATTATGAGCTGCCGGCCTTTGGTCAGCATGCCAATCTATTTAGAGATGTGTGGATTAGTAAGTAATCTAGCGTGAAAATTAAATAATATATTCAGGGCAGATTTTGGTTCCCATTAATGGGAACCAAAATTATGCCTTTTTTATCAGTATATATTTAATTTTGATTAATAAATTTATATTTACTACAATAGGAAAGGAAAATGGAGGTTTTTACTGATGTTTGCATATTTTATTAGGAGGACACTAGGGGTCATTCCGGTTATTCTTGGAGTAATATTAGTTGTTTTTATATTAACAACTATTGTACCTGGTGATCCGGCCAGGATAATGATGGGCCAGAGAGGTGATCCAGAAACACTGAAGTTGATCCGAAAAGAGATGGGTCTGGATGAACCAACACATGTTCAGCTGGTTAAATTCTATAAAGATGTTTTTACATTAAATCTGGGGAGATCTTATAGAAATAATATGACAGTTATAGAATCAATAAAAAGCCGGCTTCCTGTTACAGCAACACTTGCTATTGGAGCTATGATTATAGCTGTTGTTTTAGGAGTTTCGATTGGTATATATTCTGCAACCCATCAATATACGTGGCAGGATTATCTGAGTATGATTTTTTCCCTGCTGGGAATAGCCTCACCTGTATATTTTGTAGGATTAATTATGGTTATTATATTTGCTCGAAAATTGGGCTGGGTGCCCGGCACTGGACTTGGGAATGGAGAATGGATTTATTATGTACTTCCAATTTTAACTCTTGGGGTCAGACCAATGGCACTTATAGTTAGATTAACCAGGTCTACTATGCTGGAAGTTGTTCATCAGGATTATGTAAAAACTGCCCGTGCAAAAGGATTAAAAGAAAAAGCAGTAATTTATAAACATGCATTAAAAAATGCTCTTATTCCTGTTATTACAATTATAGGCCTGCAGACTGCCAGCCTTTTAAGTGGTGTAATGCTTACTGAAACTATTTATTCTCTGCCTGGACTGGGCAGACTTTCTATTCAGGCTGTTACAAATAGAGATTTTCCAATAATAAGAGGGGTAGTATTATTCATGGCTCTAGTATTTGTGCTGGCAAATCTATTAGTTGATCTATCATATGGATTTTTTGATCCAAGGATCAGGTATGAATAATAACTGCTTAATTAATCTATTTAACAAAATGATAGGAGGTCCAATATTTTGAGTGATAAAAATTTAAATAAAAAAAGCAATTTAAAAAGTGAAGGATTAAAAGAAACTTCTGATACATTATTAAAGGATTCATGGAGAAAATTAAAGCGAAATAAACTTGCATTAGTGGGTATGAGTATAGTAATATTATTTATAATAGTTGCTATTTTAGCTCCATATTTAACTCCATATGATCCAGTGGAACAGCTGATATGGACAGAAGGGGCAGCTGTAAAGCTAGCTCCACCGTCTGCTGACCACCTATTTGGAACAGATTTATATGGAAGAGATATTTTAACACGGGTTATTTATGGTGCTCGTATCTCACTGCAGATATCTATTGCTGCCATGTCAATTTCTGTTTTAATCGGTATTATTTTGGGTACACTTGCCGGTTATTATGGTGGGATAATAGATGATATAATAAGCTGGATTATCAATGTTTTATATGCATTTCCATTTCTGCTGTTTGTTATTGCAATTGTGGCTTTTTTCCCACCCAGCTTAATTTTAACTTTTTCCGCTATTAGTCTTGTTTACTGGATGTCTATTGCTAGAGTTGTAAGAGGGCAGGTTCTCTCAATTAAAGAAAAGGAATTTGTTGAAGCTGCTCGTGCACTTGGTGTTAAAGATTGGAAGATAATGTTCAAACATATTTTGCCTAATATTATTGCTCCTGTAATTGTCCAGGCAACACTTGGTATGGGAAGTATTATTATGATTGAGGCGTCATTAACATATCTTGGATTTGGAACACAGCCTCCTACTCCCAGCTGGGGATATATGATTTCTGCGGGCCAGGGATATCTGGCACAGGGGCAGTGGTGGTGGGGAGTATTTCCGGCCATTGCTATTATTTTAACAGTGCTTGGATTCAATCTTTTCGGTGATGGACTCCGAGATGCTCTTGATCCAAAAAGTAGGTAGAAGTTTAGAATACAAAAGGGTAGGTGAAAAATTTTGGCAAATAAAAATAAGGAAAAACTTGTAGATGTTAAAAACTTAAAAACATACTTCTATACAGAAGAAGGAGTAGTTAAAGCCGTTGATGGGATAGATTTCGAAATTTATCCTGGAGAAACTCTTGGTATAGTTGGAGAATCAGGCTGTGGTAAGAGTGTAACATCACTTTCAATAATGGGACTGGTTGAATCTCCCCCAGGAAAAATTGCTGAGGGGGAAATTTTGTTTGAAGGAATAGATCTTACAAAACTGAGCCAGGCCGAAATGAGGAAAATAAGGGGTAATGAGATATCCATGATTTTCCAGGAGCCGATGACTTCTCTAAATCCGGTCTATACAATTGGTGATCAGATTTCTGAAGCTATAATTATTCATAAAGGCCTCAGTAAAAAAGAGGCAATGAAAGAGTCTGTTGAAATGCTTAAAAAAGTTGGAATTCCCCTTCCAGAACAAAGGATTAATGAATATCCACACCAGTTATCTGGTGGCATGAGGCAGAGAGTTATGATCGCCATGGCTTTATCCTGTGATCCAAAACTGTTAATTGCAGATGAGCCAACAACAGCTCTCGATGTTACAATTCAGGCTCAGATACTGGAACTTATGAACAGTCTTAAGGCTAGTTATGGGATGTCTATTATGATGATAACACACGACCTCGGTGTAATTGCAGAGATTTCTGATAGAGTAGCGGTTATGTATGCGGGTAAAATTGTTGAATATACAGATGTAAACACACTTTTTGCTGATCCAAAACATCCATATACCTGGGGATTGATGAATTCAATACCAAAACTGGACAGAGATGTAAACAGGCTTCAGGCAATCCCAGGTATTGTACCAAATCCACTTAATTTTCCAGATGGATGTAAGTTCAACACCCGCTGTCCTCTTGCTGAAGGAAAATGTTTTACAGATGAGCCGAAAATTGTAGATGCAGCTGAAGGACATAAAGTCCGCTGCTGGAGATACAAAGATCTTGAAGAGATGAAAAAGCAAAATGTGAAAATATATGAGGAGCAGAGGTGATCGGCATGGCAGAAAAATTACTTGAAGTAAACAATCTTAAAAAATATTTTCCTGTAAAAGCTGGAATTTTTAAAAAGACAGTTGCTTATGTTAAGGCGGTAGATGATGTTAGTTTTTTTGTTAATAAGGGAGAAACACTGGGTCTTGTAGGAGAGTCTGGCTGTGGTAAATCAACTACAGGTAGAACAATTCTCCGTCTGCTGGAAGCAACAGCAGGTGAAGTCATTTTTGAAGGAAAAGATGTGCTTTCACTTAATAAAGAAGATTTAAGAAATATCAGAAGAGATATGCAGATTATTTTTCAGGATCCATATGCTTCACTAAATCCGAGAATGACTGTTGCAGATATAGTTGGTGAGCCGATTGACATACACAATTTGGCCAAAAACAAAAAAGAACGCAACGAAAAAGTTAAAGATATACTGGAAAGAGTTGGACTTGGTTCTGAATATATGCGCCGCTATCCACACGAATTCAGCGGTGGGCAGCGCCAGAGAATAGGTGTTGCAAGAGCACTTGCAGTTGATCCAAAACTTATTATTGCAGATGAACCTGTTTCTGCTTTAGATGTTTCTATACAGGCACAGGTAATAAATCTTCTGCAGGATCTGCAGAAAGACTTTGGATTGACCTATCTCTTTATTGCTCATGACTTAAGTGTTGTAAAGCATATTAGTGATAGAATAGCAGTTATGTATCTGGGTAAGATAGTAGAAATGGCTGATAAAACTGAGCTGTTTGATGATCCGATGCATCCATATACACAGTCTCTATTATCTGCTATTCCAGAAGCAGACCCAACCAAAAAGAAGGAGCGTATAATTTTGGAAGGTGATGTGCCCAGTCCGGTAGATCCACCATCCGGCTGCAGGTTTCACCCCAGATGTCCTAAGGCATTTGACAAATGTTCTGTTGAAGAACCTGTTTTTAAAGATTATGGAGATAATCATTTTGCTGCATGTCACCTGCTGGAAGAATAAGTTTAATTAAATATCATAATCAAAAGCCCTGAGCTTTTTTCAGCCAGGGCTTTTAAACAGAAAGCAGAATTCTGTCATTATTAAACTTACTTCCATGTTTATTTTCAAACATTTTGAGCAGCTTTTCTATGGTGAGATTATCTTTATTTTTACCTGTGATATCATAAATTATCTGACCATCATCCATCATAATCAGTCGGTTGCCCATTTTTATAGCATCTTCCATATTATGTGTTACCATAAGTGTGGTAATATTATTTTCATTTATCAGTTCGGCAGTTAATTTTTTTATTTTAATTGCTGTAGCGGGATCTAAAGCTGCAGTATGTTCATCAAGCAGCAGCAGGCCCGGATCAGCAACTGTGGCCATCAGAAGAGTTAGTGCCTGTCTCTGTCCACCAGAAAGCAGTTTAACTTTTGTGGTCAATCTATCCTCAAGGCCTAAATCAATTTTTTTAAGGTGTTTTTTTATTATTTTTCTTTTATATGATGTCAATCCCCACTTCAGAGAAAGATTATTTGATTTAGAGATTGCAAGGGATAAATTCTGTTCTATTGTCATTTCCGGTGAAGTACCGGAAAGAGGGTCCTGAAATACGCGCCCTATATTTTTAGCACATTTATACTCAGTCTGACAGGTAATATCTTTTCCGTTTAAAAGTATTTTTCCCTTTTCTACAGGAAAAACTCCGGCAATGGAATTGAGAAGAGTAGATTTCCCGGCTCCATTACTTCCTACAATTGTAATAAAGTCCCCTTCATTTACAGTAAGATTTATATTATTTAAAGCTGTATTTTCATTTGAAGTACCTCTGTAAAAAATTTTTGTGAGATCTTTAATAACAAGCATTTTTTCACCTCAATATTTTTTTAAGTCTGGGTGTCGATAAGAATATAACAACAATAATAGCAGTTAATAGCTTAAGGTCTGAAGCAGCAAGACCTAAATTTAAAGCAATAGAAATACTAAAACGATAGAGTATAGAACCAACAATTACACCAAGTGTTGTTACAACAATAGAGTGTTCGCCAATTAAAACTTCTCCAATAATTACAGAAGCAAGTCCTGCTACAATTGTACCTATACCCATATTTACATCAGCAAAGCCCTGATACTGTCCCACCAGTGCTCCAGAAAGTGCTACAAAAGAATTGGAAATAATGAGTCCCAGCATTTTCATTGAGTTTGTGCTGATACCCATACTTCTTATCATTTGTGGATTGTCTCCGGTGGCTCGTAGTGCAAAACCAAGCTGTGTGTTCAAAAAAGCATCTAAAATTAGTTTAGCAGCAATAATTAGTGCGGCAAGTAGAATGATATTGTTCCATGGGTATGCCAATCCCCAATCTTCTGTAATAGAAAAAATGGTTTCTCGGCTGATTAGTGGAATATTTGGCCTTCCCATAACCCTCAAATTAATAGAATAAAGAGAAGTCATTGTTAAAATTCCTGAGAGAAGAGGAGCAATTTTTAATTTTGTGTTCAAAAAGCCGGTAATAGTTCCAGCCAATCCACCGGCAAATAAAGCTGCAGCAAGTGAAAAAAATGGGTTTACACCTGCTGTTATTAATCTGGCCGATACGGCAGCTCCTAGAGGGAGGCTGCCGTCTACTGTTAAGTCTGCAAAATCAAGTATTCTAAAAGTAATAAAAACTCCCAGAGCCATTAAAGCAAATGCCAGTCCCTGTTCAAGGGATGTCAGAGCAAAACTTAGATTCATAGTACACCTCTTTACAATATTATCAAGTTTTTAACCATAAATAAATAATATTTAATGTTTTTATAGTTGTATGTTGCTGTATATTTTATTATACATTTTTATTCGTAAATTACATCAGCTTTTTCTAGTATTTCTTCCGGTATTTCCAGTCCCAGATTACTGCAGGCAGTTTTATTTAAATAAAGTTTGGGATTTTCTGCCCCTTCAATCGACATATCTGCTGGTTTTTCGCCATTTAACACTCTGGCTGCCATTTTACCGGTCTGTCTACCCAGCATATAATAATCGATTCCCAGTGTTGCCACAGCACCCTGTTTAACCTGACCATTTTCGGAAGCAAAAACAGGTATTTTTTTAGGGTTTGTTATGTTTAATACAGCCGGAAGTGCAGACACAATAATATTATCTGTAGGTACATAAATTGCGTCTACTTTGTCCACCAGTGCAGATGCAGCAAGACTTACTTCACTGCTGTTGGTTACAGTACCTTCATGTAATTTAACACCCATTTCTTCTGCCTTTTCTTTTGCGATTTCTACCTGAACAACAGAGTTAACCTCTCCAGGATTATAGAGAATACCTATATCCTTTACATTAGGAATAAACTGTTTTACCAGATCAAGCTGTTTTGCAACAGGATTCATATCGGTTGTGCCTGTTACATTGCCGCCCGGTTTTTCCATCGAATCAACAAGTCCTGCCACAACAGGATCTGTTACTGCTGTTATGAGAATTGGAATATCTTTAATAACATTAACAGCTGTTTGGGCAGATTGTGTTGTAATAGCCAGAACCAAATCCGGCCGCTGCTGTTTAAATCTCTGAGCTATACTCTGGGCTGTAGCCATATCTGCTTGAGCATTTTGAAGGGTAATTTCAATATTTTTACCTTCTACAAAATCTTCCTCAGCAAGAGCATCGATAAATCCTTCTCGAGCAGAGTCCAGAGCTGGATGTTCAACAAATTGAGATATTCCAATTTCATATTCTGCAGCACCTGTAGAAATAGTGAAGATCAAAACAGTCATAATCATGAGAGAGATAATTTTAAAATTAAAATCTGTAAAAAAATTTTTTTTCATCGAACCTTCTCCTTTCTAACTGGTAGAAGGGATAAAAACAAAAACACCCCGTCAGGAGTGCTGTGAATACCAAAAATAACCATCCCAAAAAGGATACAGTTATCTCTATAACTCTCCTACCATATTACCATACTACCAGTTATTTTATTTTCTTTATTATATAATTCTTTGGGTGACCTTGTCAACAGATATATTTTATTATTTATGCACCAGTGATCTGTGGCTTAAGCCAACTGTTACTTCATTAAGGTTGAACATGCCTACACCAAAAAATACAGATACTACTAAATGCTCACCACTGCGCGCAATACCAACTTTACCTCCAACATTTAGGCCCATAGTTCTGTGCATAATTTGTGATAGGGCATCATGTGCAGCACCGGCCACTGTTCCCTGATCAACATGAGAAGCTGTAATGATTTTTTCCCTTTTTGCTGCGATTACAGCTCTTTCTATAATTTCTGGAACAGATTTATTAAATTCTCCACCAAAATCTACGGCGGCTGTCTCTATATTATCTTCAGCAAATAATTTTTTCAATTCTTTTTCTTCACTTCTGGTAGATATGGCCATTTTTATTGCTGCTTTAGCGGTTTCTAAACTGTTGTGTTCCACAATTTACCCTCCTGTTAATTTAATTTATATATTTATTATAACATAATTTAAAAAATAGGAAAAATCCTTCTTCCAATTAAATTATAAATTTGAGTATTTTTATGATAAAATAATAAATAACACACTTTAAACTACTGTACTGAGGTGATCACAATAAATATTTATTTAATTGCACTAGCGCTTGCTTTAGATGCATTTGGTGTTTCAATGGGAATTGGCTGTGGTTCAAATCCTTCTAAAGAAGATAGAATTAAAATAATTTTTTCTTTTGGATTTTTCCAATTTTTATTTGCATTTTCCGGTGCACTGCTTGGTCATTATATAAATCAAAATTTTTTTAGAATATCTGATTTTTTAAGCGGTAGTGTTATTTTAATTCTAGGAATTTTATTTTTTTATGAAGGTTTTAAAGATGATGAACAGTGCATATATAAAAATTTAACACTGATAACTATTGCTGTTTTAGGGATAAGTGTCAGTATTGATGCACTGGGAGCAGGATTTTCGCTTTTTTATGATTTAAGTTCAGCAGTTATGATTCATAAAACATTAATTATTGGAATAGTTGCTTCTACAATGACTGCGGCAGCTTTCAAATTAATAGAATATGTTAGGCATATTAAACTGGTGGAAAAATATGCTGATTTTATTGGAGGTACTATTTTAATCATAATGGGGCTGAATAGTATGATTATGAGATGAGTATAAATCAGTTTTAGATAAATAAAAATTGAGGTGATTTTATGGCAGAAAAACTTGATAATATTAAGCATGATATATTTGAATATTTGGATAAAAATAAAAATGTTTCTAAAGAATGGGTGGAAAAAAACTATCCAATTGATATTGCTGAAGCCTTATCAGAACTCGACAGAGAAAAAATAGAAAACTTCACTTCACTTTTGAACACAGAAGATCTGGCAGATATTTTTGAAGAATCGGAAAAAGAACTGCAGATCGATATATTAAAAAATAAAAGTTATGAAGAAATAATAGAAATTTTTTCTTATATGGCAGCAGATGATATTACAGATATACTGGGACTTCTCCCCATTCAGAGAAGGAAAGAGCTCCTCCGACATATGAAGCAGGAAGAGGCAGAAGTAGTAAAAAAACTGCTGGGTTATGATAAAGAGTCAGCCGGCGGAATAATGACAACAGAATATATTTTGCTGAACAAGAACCTCACCACTACTGAAGCTTTGAAGAAAATTAAAGGTATTGGACCTGATACAGAAATAATTGATACCATTTTTATATCTGATGACCAGAAAAAACTGGTAGGTGTTGTTGATCTGCGCGAAATTTTAAGTTCATCAGATGAAACAAAGCTATCTGAAATAATGGAAGACAATATTATTAAAGTAACTCCAGATGTTGATCAGGAGGTTGTTGCACGTCAGGTTTCTAAATATGATCTGACTGTTATGCCGGTTGTCAACAAAAGAGGTATTTTGATAGGTATTATTACTATAGATGATATTATTGATGTCATAAAAGCTGAAAACACAGAAGATATGTACAAAATGGTTGGTGTACATGAAGAGGAAAGTGTTGATTCACCGCTTTTTAAATCAGTACAGAGGAGGCTTCCCTGGCTGTTTATCAATCTGGGTACAGCTTTTCTGGCTGCATTTACAGTTGGAATATTTGAAGATGTAATTGCACAGGTTGTAGCTTTAGCAGTAGCGATGCCGATAGTAGCCGGTATGGGAGGTAATGCAGGCAGTCAGACACTGTCGGTTGTTATCAGGAGCATAGCTTTAGGAGATGTTGATTTTAAAGAAAGCTGGAAATTAATTTTTAAAGAAGGTATGCTGGGAACTATTAATGGTGCTGCAACAGGTATTTTGACAGGGGTCATATTATACTATATGTATGGAAATTATTATCTGGCAATAATTATATTTCTGGCAATGGTATTTAACCTCTTATTAGCCGGATTATTTGGATTCCTGATACCACTTGGTTTAAAATCGGCTGGAATTGATCCTGCTTTAGCTTCTGCAATATTTTTAACAACTGTTACTGATGTTTTTGGGTTCTTTATTTTCCTGGGACTAGCAAAAATGTTTTTGGTATATTTAATTTAAACTATTATAATGGAGGTTGATTTAATTATGGAAAAAAAAGATATTTTCGACAAACGCTGTAGTGTGAGAAAATTTACAGATGATGATGTCCCGGATAAGGATATCGAAGAAATGCTGAAGGCAGCAGTAAAAGCACCTTCCGGCAAAAATATTCAGAACTGGCATTTTGTAATTGTTAAAAATAGTGAAAAGATAAATGATATAGCTGAAATTATTTCAGTTAAAAATAATAAGTTAAGAGCTGCTATAAAAGATGAGGATTTAAAAAATAATTTTAAAAAATATTTAAAATTCAGTACTCATTTTAAAGAGGCACCGGTGCTTGTATTAATTTTTGCTTCAGATTATCCGGTGACAGGACTGGATATTATGGAAAAAGCAGGTTCATCTGAATCTGAAATAAAAGCTTTGTTTAAAGCAGATCCAGGGATTCAGAATATAGGGGCTGCTGCAGAAAATTTTATGTTAAAAGCAGCAGATATGGGTTATGGAACCTGCTGGATGACAAGTCAGAATTATGCAGCTTTGGAGATTCAATCATATCTGGGTATAGATAAAGATAAATATTATCTGGCCTTAATTACACCTCTTGGTGTTCCGGCTGAAGAAGTGAGTTCTCCCAAAAGAAAGAATCTATCTGAAGTTGTAACCTGGATTAAGTAAAATTATCAACTAATCTATATAATTTTTTACAACAAAAAAGTATTTGTGAGCATATCATATAATAATATTCAAGGAGTTTCCCTGCAGATATTCTGCCTTTAATGCGGCAGAGGGAAACTCCTTTATTATTTTTAATATACTTCAGCCTGTACTGAAGTATATTTAGATTATGCGAATACAGATTATCTTGTAAACCATATTATTTTAGATTATAGTTAAACAGGTTTTAGGTTATAGAGAATCATAATGTAAGATCCACTCAAATCAACTGCAGATTAAATGAAAACAAATTGCTGTTTTCTATTGAACAGTAATACAAAAATTGAAGGTGTATTGAAAGTATTTATTAAATCAATTTTATTTTTTGAGATAAACTATTGTTTCAAGATGTTTTGTATGTGGAAACATATCAACTGCTTTGAAAGATTTTATTTTATAGCCAGCAAAAATAAGTTCTGTTAAATCTCTGGCCAGACTTTTTGGATTACAGGATATATATAAAATTTCTGGAGTATTAAGAGATATGATCTTTCCCAGAGCTTTTGGGTTTATACCCGGTCTGGGAGGGTCAATAATAATCAGATCTCCTTTGATATTTATCTCTTCAACTTTTTCTAAAACATCTCCAGCAATATAGCGGCAGTTTTCTATATTATTTAGAGCTGCATTTTCTTCTGCCATTTTGACAGCCTCTTTATCAATTTCAATACCAAAGATATTGTCTGCTTCTGAAGCAATTACCTGTGAAATAGTTCCGGTTCCACAGTAAAGGTCAAAAACATTTTTCCCTTTTGAACTGCCCACATATTTTTGTGCTTCAGAATAGAGCTTTTCGGCACCAAGTGTGTTTGTCTGAAAAAAGGAAAGGGAGTTTATTTTAAACTTCAGTCCTAAAAGTTTGTCGTAAAAATAATTTTTTCCCCTGTACACTGTTTCTTTTTCTGAAACAACAGTGTCAGAAAAATTGTCATTAATTGTCTGAATAAATCCAACTATCTTTCCCTTATATTCTAAATTATAAAGCTCATCTGACAGTTCAGTAAAATAATGAGAGTTTTGTGAAGTGGTAATTAAATTAACAATTACTTCCCCGGTATTTATTCCTTTGCGGATAACTAAATTTCTCAAAAAACCTTTTCTGGTTTTAATATGATATTTTTTAAAATCATGCTCTCTGCAGTAATCCAATATAGTTTTTAGTATAATTCTAAAATCATTATCAACCAGAAGGCAGTTATCAACTGTTATGACATCAAAGCGTTTTCCTTTTGGATGCATTCCCAGCTGCAGAATTCCACCTTTTTTCAAATCTCCAAAGCTGAATTCCATGTTATTTCTATATTCAAATATCTCCGGACTTGGAATAATTTCTTCATAGTTTTCAGTGCCCAGATGATTGTCTTCAAATATTTCTAAAAGCATTTCTTCTTTCTGTTCAAGTTGAGTTTTATAATCAATATGCTGAATAGAGCATCCACCACATTTATCATAGTGAATGCATAAATTGTTTTTGTCTGTCTGCAATTTAATTCCTCCTGAAAAGTAAGTAAACTAAATTAGTGTTAGAATTACATCTGAAAAATAATATGGGTAATATAATTAATTTAAATACTGTTTATCAAACTGAGAGTAATTATGATAATTATAGCAGCAGGTACAATATATTTGATTAAAAATCTGTAGCTTTTTCCAATTTTAAAACTGCTATTTTTGTTCGCTTCTTCAACTGCATTTGTACTTCCCCAGTAGTAACCCACAAATATGGCAGTTAAGAGACCACCTGTAGGTAGAAAAATAACATTTGAAAACCAGTCATAAGTATCAAGTACATCCATACCCAAAAATCTAAAATTAGAAAAAGAACTGTAGCCGAGCAGTGGAGGTAATCCAACAAAGAAGATTAAAAAACCCATAAAATAGGAGGCTTTTTTTCTGTTCCAGCCGTATTCATCTACCAGAAATGCAACAACCACTTCCAGCATAGAAATAGAAGATGTAAGGGCAGCTATTGTCAGCAGTATAAAAAAGAGAAAAGAAAAAAGTGCCCCCAACGGCATTTTTGCAAAAACAGCCGGGAGAGTAATAAATGTAAGTCCCGGGCCAGCGGCAGGATCAAAGCCAAGTGCAAAAACAGCCGGGAAGATAGCAAAACCGGCTAAAAAAGCCACAGCTGTATCGAAAAACATAACATAGCCAGCACTTTCATTTATGTTGTCATTTTCACTCAAATAACTTCCATAAGTAATAATGGCTCCCATACCTAGGCTCAGTGTAAAGAAAGCCTGAGAAATCGCATCAACAAATGTCTGCAGATTAACAGCACTCAGATCAGGTTTAAGATAAAAAATCAGTCCTTTTAATGCTCCTTCTAAAGTAAGAGAGCGGAAAATAAGTAAAAATATAATTAAAAACAGCATAGGCATCAGTACTTTTACTACTTTCTGAATCCCGTTAACAATACCAGCACCAATAACAGCAACTGTTAGAAACATAAATGCAGCATGCCAGAAAATAGGGGAAAATGTACTGGAAATATGGCTGCCAAAAAGTGCTGCAAAATCAGTTCCATCTGCAAAACCACCAATAGATTTAACAGCATATGACATACCCCAGCCGGCAACAACAGAATAATAACTTAAAATAACAAAACCAGAAAGAACACCTAAAGCTCCTACAAGCCACCATGGTGTATCAGGGGCAAGTTTTTTAAAAGCACCAATAGGATTTCTGGCAGTTTTTCTGCCTATTGCCATTTCAGAGATTAGAACTGGATAACCGATTAATATTATTGCTGTAATATAAATTAATAAAAAAGCTGCTCCTCCATTTGTACCGGTAATATATGGGAACCGCCAGATATTCCCCAGACCGATAGCAGATCCAGAAGCTGCCAGTATAAATCCAAACTTTGACGTCCAATTTTCTCTCTCCACCATTATACCTCCCTTTAACTTTTTAATCTTTATTAAATTGTTATTATTTTACCATATTATTGTTAAATCATCAATTTCCTTTTATTAAATGGAGTTTCCCCAAAATTCTTCCTATTTTTATTCTACAATAATTTTTCTGAAAATTATTTTGATTTAAGATATGGTTCTCCCACAAAAAGGGTATTTGCGTCTCTAATTCATTTTTCGCAAATATCTTTTTTGTGGACATATCAAATATAATTTAAAAATATTTTTGAAGAATAATTATTATATATTTTTGCTAAGCCTGCAGAATATCTGTTATAATATTAAAAAGATTATTGAATAATAAAAAATTAAAAACAATTACTATAATAATGGAGGTAATAGCTGTGAAATACTGTGAAATAACAGAAAATGTTTCATTTTTATCTGATCGAGTTAATATTGGACTTATTAAAACTAAAAACCATACAATTTTAATTGACAGTGGCCTGGATAAATCTACTGCTAATAAGATTTTAAGAGTTTTAAGCAAAAACAATTTAACAGCAGATATTATAATAAATACACACGGACATGCAGATCACTATGGAGGTAATGCCCACCTGATAGAAAAAACAGATCTTCAGGTATGGGCTCCTCGTGGAGAGGCACATCTGCTTGAATTCCCTGAATATGAACCTGCATATTTTTTTGGGGGAGCATACCCACCACCAGAACTGTGCAGCAAATTTCTAAAAGCAGAACCATCCAGAGTTGACCGCAGAATTTCAGCAGGAGAAAGGATAAATATTGATGGCATAGAAATAGAATTTGTTTCACTGGCAGGACACAGTTTACATCAGATAGGTGTAGTCTGTCAAAATGTAATTTTTACAGCTGATTCCTATGTAGAAGAGGATATTATAAAAAAACACGGCATACCTTATTATGCAGATATAGCTTCAGCAGTAAAAACTTTAAATTATTTAGTTGAAAGTGATTTTGATTACTATCTGCCAGGTCATGGAGAACTGCTAAAGAATCCAGCTGAGGTATGCCGCTTAAACTTAGATTTTTTTAAAAAGATGGAAGATTTGATCTGCAATATTCTTAAAACAAAAAAAGAAGAGGCAGAACTTTTTGCAGATGTTGTTGAAGATCGGAAGATAAAAATAAATTCAATGCAGAAATACTTTCTTTTAAAAACGACTGTAAATGCTTTTGTTTCTAAATTGGCCGGTGAGGGGGAACTAGAATCAATTATAAAAGACAATAAACTTTATTGGATTAAATCATCAGTGTAATAAAAATTACTTTGCAAAAATATACAGTTATCAGAATTTTAACAAAAGAAAGAAATTATTTGTGATTTTTCTGGAAATTATTTACCTTATTTGGTATAATACTTACAACCTGAATTTTTTTAGCAGGAAGAAGAGAGCATAAATTCGGGTAATTTTTAGAAGAGATGTTAAGGAGGAGAGAGAAAATGGAAAAACAGAGAGATGAATGGGGTAGTAGGCTTGGTTTTATTTTAGCAACAATAGGTTCAGCTGTTGGTTTGGGTAATATCTGGCGTTTTTCTTATCAGGCTTACGAAAATGGTGGTGGAGCATTTTTATTTCCTTATATTTTTGCTCTTTTAACTGCCGGAATACCGCTTTTATTACTTGAAATGGGATTTGGATTTTTTACCAGAAATTCGGCACCAAGTTCTTTTCGCAAAGTAGGTGAGAAATTTGAATGGGTCGGCTGGTGGTCAGTACTGGTAGCATTTACCGTAGTAGTATATTATATTGTTATTATAGCATGGAGTTTATTATTTGTTTTAGAATCTTTTTCTTTAGGCTGGACTGCTGATCCAGAAGCATTTTTCTTTGGTGATTTTTTAGGTTTTTCAGGAAGTGCATTTACTTTTGGTGGTATGCAGTGGCATATTTTCTTTGCACTGCTTATAGTATGGTTGGTCAATTATTTAATCATTGCTGGTGGAATAGAAAAAGGTATAGAGAAGGCCAGCAAAATTTTTATGCCCTTATTAGCATTAATGATACTTATAATTGTTGCCAGAGGTGTTACATTACCTGGAGCGATGGAAGGAATTAAAGCTTTTATCACACCTGATTTTTCCAAAATAACGGATTTTAATATCTGGGTTGGTGCCTATGGTCAGATCTTCTTTACTTTAAGTTTAGGTTTTGGGATTATGATAGCTTATTCCAGTTATCTTCCCAAAAAATCAGATGTAGTTAAAAATGGTATTATTGCCGGTGTAGCAAACAGTATATTCAGTATTGTAGTAGGGTTTGGTGTTTTCGGTATTTTAGGATATATGGCCTATCAGCAGGGAGTTGCAATACAGGATGTTGCAACATCTGGAATAGGACTGGCATTTATAGCATTTCCAAAAGCGATTAATCTTTTACCAGGACTGCCGCAGCTGTTTGGATTTGCATTTTTCCTGTCACTGACAATTGCCGGACTTTCATCAAGTATTTCGCTTATTGAGTCTGTTGTGTCTTCTTTAATTGACAACTTCAGCCTCAGCCGCAAAAAAGCCATTACAATTGTTGCTATTATTGGATTTATCTTAGGAGTGCCGATGACTACACAGGGTGGACTGGCTATTTTAGATATAGTTGACCATTTTGTCAATATCTTTGGTCTGCTTACAGTAGGTTTTGTTGAAATGCTCGTATTAAGTTATGCATTTGATCTTAATGTAATTAAAGATAATATGAATGAAAGCACTGATATGCATGTCGGTAGGAGCTGGACAGCTATGATAAAGATTGTAGCACCACTATTTATCGGTTATGGTCTGATTCAGAATACTATTTCAGAATTCAGCAATGCTTATGGCGGCTACCCAACAAGTGAACTTGTTGTTTTTGGATGGGGAGTTGCAGCATTACTTGTTGTTGTTGCAGTATTTATTTCCGGTAAAAGTCAGAACGAAATTTAATTTTAAATAAGATTAGAACATTAAATTATTAAAAATTAATCAGTAGTTAAAGAGAAATTATAATAATAAATATATCAGGTCCTCGGTTTTTTTGGCCGGGGGCTTTTTTTAAAGTTAAAAATATATTATAATTATTTTTGAAGGAGGAATTAATTATGGATGAAATTTTTAAAAGGAGAAGTATAAGACAATATCTTGATAAAGAAGTAGAAGATGAGAAGGTCGAAAAACTTTTAAAGGCAGGAATGGCTGCACCATCAGCAGGTAATGAACAGCCCTGGCATTTTATAGTGATAAAAGATAGGAAACATTTGGACAGGCTGTCAGAGATTCATCCATATGCATCTATGCTGAAAGAAGCTCCACTGGCAGTTGCAGTTTGTGCAGATCTAAATGAACAGAAATACGAAGGCTTCTGGGTACAGGACTGTTCTGCAGCAGCAGAAAATATTCTGCTGGAAGCAGTTAATCTTGATCTTGGTGCTGTATGGCTGGGAGTATATCCTGCCGAAAAAAGAGTTAAGGATATTAAAGAATTTTTGGAACTTCCAGAAAATGTAGTGCCTTTATCAATAATATCAGTAGGGTATCCAGCTGGAGATAAACCTGAGTCAGATCGATTTAAGCCTGAGCGTGTTCATTACGAAAACTGGTAGAATTCACTAGCTGCAGAATTTTTTCTGCGGCTTTTCTGATATTGTCAGACTCAACTTCTGCAGCAAATTGATCTATTTTATTCTGCGAGTGTGCATAAAGAGGGTCATAATATTTCTGCAGCAGTTTTTTAATCAGCGGTTTAAAATCTCCACGTCTGAGATCTTCAAGCATGGAAGAATATACATTTTTTCCTGCTTTTTGTACTACATATTTTTCTATTGCTTTAAGAGATTCCTCAGCTCGGTGGATAAATTTATCTTTATTTTCTATGATATCATTTACATATTCTTCATAAATTATCTCTACTCTTTTTTCTATCGGTGCTTTAATGAGGATTTTAGGGCCAGCCTGCATTGCCTGCAGTACAATATCAGGTATTATAGAATAACCGATCCTTTTACTTTCTGCTTCAAGGAAAATATATCCTCCCTTTTTATCTTTCTTTTTGAGGTCTTCATATAATAAGGAATCGAACATTTTTTGATTATAGGGGCTGCCGAGACCGATGCTGCCGAACGCAGATCCCCGGTGATTGGCCAGAGCCTCCAGATCCAGTATACTTTCCCCCATTTTTTCGAGTTCCAGCAGAATTTTAGTTTTACCCACACCTGTATTGCCGTGCAGTGTAACAAACGTGTTTTTTATATCAAAAGAATCAAGTCTATCAAGTATATAGTTTCTGTAAGCTTTATAGCCTCCTTTTAACTTAAATACTTCTATACCGGCAAGTTCTGCAAATCTGGCCGGACTTTCACTTCTCAGACCACCGCGGGAACAGAATAGAATTAAGTTATCGTACTTTTCATTTAAATTATTTATTTTTTTAATCAGAGTCGGAATCTTAGGGGCAACTATCTCCACTCCCTTTAGTTTTGCTTTTTTGGGGCTCTCCTGTTTATACATGGTACCGATCAATTTACGTTCTTCAAAATTGAGCAGCGGAATATTGACAGCTGAAGGAATTGTTGCTTCTGTAAATTCTTCTTCTGTCCTGACATCTATATAAATTTTATTTTTTAAGTCAAGAGTATTTTCATATTTAATTACTTTCATAATAAACAGACCACTTTGTGATCATTCATCTCCTTTCATTGTTGAAATTATCATTTCTCTCTGTTAATTATAAAGGAGAGAGGATTTAATATCAAATAATAATACTGACTGGACTTTCCCCATTTTTTATATACTGCTGCAAAAAGGGGAGATGCAGGAATATTGAAATTTTTAGTCAATGAATCTTAACGAAATGAAGGAAGAAATAGGGTTGAACTGCAGGATGGAGTGAGCTAATCATGAGTCAGGAGGACTCATTGATTAGTGTGCCCTATTTCACACCCGAATTGAGTTTTAGATAAATCTAAAAATTTCGTTGATGACTAAAGCCCCCTTTTTGCAGCTTGAAAATAAATTTTGGGGAAACTTTTTTAAATAAAAAAAATTAGAACTTAAATTGCATAATTAAATGTACGATTTGAATTAGAAATGATATTTTCTTGCACCAGAAGGTTAAAAGTGATATAGTAAATATGAACAAATGACCATAATATATTATAGAGGTGATATATAGTGTATAAAGTAGAAAATAAAGAGATTAAGCTGGAACATGGTTCGATCAAAAAAGGAATTATAGCAGTAGCAAGTGGTAAAGGCGGAGTAGGGAAATCCACTGTAACAGTCAATCTTGCAACAGCACTTGCAGAACTGGGATATAATGTTGGAATTCTTGATGCCGATGTAAGGGGATTTAGTGTTCCCAGAATCCTGGGTGTTGAAAAAAAGCCAAAGGCTGTGGATGAAAAAGAAATTATTCCACCTGAAGCACATGGGATAAAAGTTATCTCCATGGGTTCTTTTGTTGATGAAAACAGTCCTGTAATCTGGAGAGCACCACTTTTAGGAGGAGCATTGGAACAGTTCTTTAAAGATGTTCGCTGGGGAGAACTGGATTATCTGCTGATGGATCTTCCTCCAGGAACAGGTGACATGTCTTTAAACATAATGCAGAAAGTTCCTCATTCTGATATAGCTGTTGTCACAACTCCACAGGTTACTGCAACAAAAGTGGCTGGAAGAATCGGAAAGATGGCTGAAAAGATGGACAGAAAAGTCCTCGGAGTAATAGAAAATATGTCCTATTATCAGTGTTCAGAATGCGGCCATAAAGAGTATATATTTGGAGAAAATGGTGGGAAAAATCTGGCTGATTATATGGAAACAGAACTGTTAGGTCAGCTGCCGCTGGTCTCAGATATAAGGAAAAGAAGTGATTCCGGTAATCCTATTATGTATGAAGAACCGGATTCAGAAATAAGCAGAGAATTTATTTCTATTGCTGAAAAAATAGACAAAATGGAAAATGGTTTTGACGAAGAACTGGAACCAGTCAAATTAAAAATGGAGGTTGATTAAATGAAAATTATTATTCCATCTTCATCAGATAAAGGCCTTGAAGCTGAAATAGACAGCAAATTTGGCAGAGCTTCATATTTTGCTGTTATAGATTCGGAAAATATGTCGATTGAATTTGTTAAAAATGATTCTGCCAGTCAGGCCAGTGGTGCTGGTGTTGGGGCAGCCCAGCTCTGTGCTGATAAAGGTGCTGATGTAATAATAGCCAATGATTTTGGTCCTAAAGCATTTTATGCACTGGATTCAGCAGGAATAGAAATGTATTCGATTTCGGCTGAAGATAGTTTAAATTCTGCCATCAAATCTCTGCAGAGTGGAAGTCTGACCAGAGTTACAGTTCCAACATCCAGAGGAAAGAGATAGGGGTGTAGAGATGAAAATTTCTATATTGAGTGGAAAGGGTGGTACAGGCAAAACTACTCTGGCAGTAAATATGGCCCTCTCACTAAAAAATGTGCAGCTTCTTGATGCAGATGTTGAGGAGCCTGATGATTACATTTTTATAAGTCCAGATATTTTTGACACAGAAGCTGAATCAGTACTGAGATTAATTCCAGAAGTAGATGATGACCTCTGTACTGCCTGCAAAAAATGTGTTGATTTCTGTGAATATAATACACTTGCCATGATGCTGGATCAGGTGCTGGTTTTTCCGGAAATCTGCCACAGCTGTGGTGGCTGCAAAATTGTCTGTCCGGAAAACGCAATTACAGAAATAGAAAGAGAACTCGGCAAAATTTACCATGCCGTCAGTGGAGAAATAGATTTCTGGCAGGGTGAATTAAACACCGGAGAAGAAAAATCAGTACCTGTAATAGAAAAACTAAAAACAAAAATAGACACAGACAAAAAGGTTATAATAGATTCTCCACCAGGAACAACATGTCCATCTGTTGAGGCTGTGGCTGATACAGATTATTCAATTGTTGTCACAGAACCGACTCCTTTTGGCCTGCATGATATGGATATGGTAATAGAAATGCTGCAGGAGATTCAGCAGCCATTTGGAGTAGTTATTAATCGTTCAGATGAAAATTCGGATCATTTGATAGAAAACTACTGCAGTGAAAATGATATAAATATTCTGCTGAAAATTCCTTTTTCCCGCGAAATTGCAGAACTCTACTCTGATGGAACTGCTTTTGTGAAAAAAATGGGAAGCTGGAAATCAAAATTTCAATTATTATATTACGATATAGTCAGGGAGGTAAATAATAATGAAAAAAATAACAGTAATTAGTGGTAAAGGAGGGACAGGAAAGACGACCTTTACTGCTAATCTGGTATCCCTGATGGATAAAGTAGTAATAGCTGACTGTGATGTAGATGCTCCCAATCTGCACCTGCTGCTTAAACCTGAAAACAGGAATGATGAAATATATAGAGGAGCAAAGCTGGCAGTTAAAGATGAGGAAAAGTGTATAGACTGCGGCATCTGCTATGATAACTGCCGCTTTAATGCGATCAGGAAAAGCGATTTTTCTGTAATTGATTTAAAATGTGAAGGCTGTGGAGTCTGTGCTGAAGTATGTCCAACAGATGCACTAAAAATGGAAGAGATTGTGACAGGTAATATTTACAGAGCTGAAAGCAAATATGGTCCTATGATACATGCCCGCCTTATTCCAGGAGCAGATACATCCGGTAAACTGGTATCTGAGGTCAAAAAAATTGCCGATGAAAAAGCAAAAGAAATTAATGCAGACTGGATTATAGTTGACGGCTCACCTGGTATAGGCTGTCCTGTTATTGCATCACTTAATGATGCAGATATGGCTCTTCTTGTTACAGAACCTACACTTACCGGTTTTTCCGATTTGAGAAGAGTTATAGAAGTTATAGATCATTTTAATATCGAGGCAGGACTTATTATCAATAAATTTGATATAAATGAAGCTATATCTGATAGGATAGAAGAATACTGCAGAAATGAAAATATTGAACTTTTTGCCAGAATTCCTTACAGCAAAAAAATAGTTGACTCTCTGCAGAAGGGAGAACTGTTTGCCGCTAATCCAGGAAATGAAGATTTAAAAGAGATGATGCTGCAGGTGGTATCAAAAATAAAGAATAATTTTAAGGGGGAATGATTGTGAGAAAAATAGCACTACCAAGCAGTGGAGAGACAGTTTCACAGCATTTTGGTCATGCACCACAGTTTGTAGTCTTTTCAGTAGAAAATAATCATATCAAGGATAAGAACATATTAAAAAATCCCGGACACAGACCCGGTTTTTTACCCAAATTTTTAAATGAACACGGAATAGATACAGTAATCTCTGGAGGTATGGGCCAGAAAGCTGTTGATATTTTTGAAGCAAATGGAATAAACGTAATATGTGGTGCTTCAGGGGATGTAGAAAAAATAGTTGTGGATTACCTTGCCGATAATCTGACGACAGACCAGAATGCATGTGATCACTAAGAATATGATCCCCCCAGAAAGAAAGGGGGGATTTTTTAAAATAATTGTTGACATATGCCCAAAATAGAGTTATAATAATAAATATAAAGAGCATATGTTCAAAAATATTTAAAAGAGGTGATATTTATGCCAAGAGGAGATAGAACCGGTCCAGAAGGAATGGGACCAATGACAGGTAGAGCAATGGGTTATTGTGCAGGAGCAGACAGTCCAGGTTTTGTATCTGGAACACCGGCATATGTCGGAAGAGGTTATGGAAGAGGATTCGGCAGAGGCGGCGGTTATGGTCGTGGACGCGGAGCCCGCTTTTATGGTACCGCACCAGCAGCTCCTGTAAGTCCTGTAAGTAAAGAAGAAATACAGAAAACTCAGCTTACAGAACTTAAGAATCTTGCCAATTCTCTGGAAAACGACCTGGAGATAGTTAAGAAAAAGATAGAAGATTTATCAGCTGAATAGTAAAATAAGATTTAAAGACCGCAATCTGATTTAAATATCAGGCTGTGGTCTTTTTTTATCTTTTTTAATTACAGCAAAAACTATTTTTGTACAGCAGGATTAAACGAATATTTAGAGAAATCATTAGTAAGAAGAATATGAAAGTTAAGTTTATAAGGAGGTGTACCTAAACTTTGCAAAGAGATAATTTTGATTTTGACGGCCTATTAACTCAAATAAAAAGAAGTTATACACCTTTTAGAAAAGTTATACAAAATTCATGGAAGAGGAGTTCTGATTATGGTATAAAAACAGACGAATTTTCGGCCAGCCAGCTGCTGGATCAAAATAGAGCAGCAGAAAAAATAGCAAAATATAGAGATGAGCTGGACAAATTTGATTTTATATTTGATGAATTAAATCAGATAATGGAAAATATAGCAGCAGCCTTTCTGATTGCAGATGAGGAAGGTTATATTTTATCTGTTAAAAATCATCTTGAAGATTTTTTAGATATTAGGACTGGAGATAACTGGAGTGAATTTCATAAAGGCACTTCAGCAGTCGGACTGACACTTTTTACTAAAAAACCTGCTCATGTTATTGGTAACGAGCATTTCAAAAACAATCTGACAGAACTTAATTCTGCTGCCTATCCAATATTTAATAAAGACAGTGAACTGCTTGGAGTAGTAGGGGCATTTTCTCCTGCAGAAATAAATATTGATCTACTTAAACTTATCATTCATATTATCGGTCTGGCTCTGACCGAAAAAACACCTATTGATACATTAATTTCAAAACAAAAAATAAAATCAAGTCCAAAAATCGGTTCCAGAGTGCGCTACGATTTTTCCAGTATAGTTACAGAATCCGAAAAAATGTATAAAGCAATAGAAGTGGCAAAAATAGCAGCAAGAAATGATTCTACAGTAATGCTTGTCGGCAGCAGTGGTACAGGTAAGGAAATGTTTGCCCAGGCAATACACAATTATAATTATCGGCGCAATAGACCTTTTGTAGCCATAAATGTTGGTGCAGTTCCTAAAGATCTTGTGGAAAGCGAATTTTTTGGTTATGAAGATGGGGCATTTACAGGTGCCATAAAAGGTGGAAAACCTGGCAAATTTGAGCTGGCCAATGGGGGCACAATTTTTCTGGATGAAATAGGAGAGATGTCTCTTTCAGCACAGCAGAACTTGCTGAGGGTGATACAGGAAAAAGAAGTAACACGTATTGGTGGAACAAGAGCTCTGCCGATAGATGTAAGAATAATAACAGCAACCAAAAAAAATCTCCTCAAAGAAGTGGAAAAGGGAAATTTTCGTGAAGACCTTTATTACCGCCTAAATGTAATTACAATACCACTACCAGAGCTGAAGGAGAGAAAAGAAGATATAAAATTATTAACGGAAAATTTTATTAAAAAACACTGCCACAAATTTGGGATTCCCAGCAAAAAGCTTCACAGTAATACATTAGAATATTTAATCAATTATGACTGGCCGGGAAATGTAAGAGAATTGGAAAATATGCTGGAAGGTGTAATTACATTTGCCATGGATGAAGAAATTATAAAACCAAAACATCTGCCAAAAGAAATTCGCAAAAAATCGACAAAAAAAACAGATGAAGCTGGACCTATGTCTCTGGAAGAAATGGAAAAAAAGGCGGTAATAAATGCACTAAAAAAATCAGGACAAAACTTAACAAAGGCAGCAGAAATTCTCGGTATAACAAGGGCTACCCTTTACAATAAAATAGACAAATATCAGATAAAAATAGGAGAGTGATTATGTGGAAGCTATCGGTGTTATAGATATTAAAGATGGTTTAGCAGTACAGGGTAAAGCAGGTGAAAGGCAAAAATATCAGCCGGTAAAAAGCCGGCTTACTGATGAATTTACAGCTTCTCCAGAAAAAATTGCAGAAGCTTTTCGGAAAAAGCTGGGTCTAAAAAAACTCTATATTGCCGACTTAGATGCAATAACAGGAAACGACAGAAACTTAAAATCAGCTTTGAAAATAAAAAAAGAATTTCCGGATTACAATATATTGTTGGACGGTGGTTTTAAAAACAGTAAAGATGTGATAGAAATTTTAAAAAAAGGTATAGATTATGCCATAATAGCGACAGAATCCCTCAGCGATCTGAGCATGTTAGAAGAATTAAAAGAATACAGAGAAAGAATATATATCAGCATAGATCTCAAAAATAGCAGATTGATCCACAAAATTAAAAAATGGGAGCAGATGGAGGCACAGCAGATAGTAAAAGAAATAAAATTATACGGCTATCAAAAGTTTATTATGCTGGATCTTGCTCATGTGGGAACCGGGATGGGACTGGCCGAATATCTGCTGGATATAAAAGCGTCATTTCCCGATCTGGAGTTTATCACAGGGGGAGGAATTAAGGATTACAGAGATGTAAAAATAGTGAAAAAAGCCGGGTTTTCTGGGCTCCTCATAGCTTCAGCCTTCCACAGTGGATCACTGGGTAGAGCAGAAATAAAGCTGATAGAAGATGACAGTTTGAAAGGGAAAATAGCCTGGTGTATAACCGGAGCCGGCCATCTATTGGAGGAAACTCTGGCAGAAATAAAATATTTAAAAACAAAATATCCTGGGTGGAAGATCGATATATATTTAAGTGATGCCGGATCTGAAGTGCTGAGAATATACAGCCTTTACGAAAAATTGAAACAGCTAAACTGTGAGATTCATAAAGACACCAGTCCCAGTGCGGCTGTAATAGGAAGATTATATAAGGGCCATTACGATTTTGTTGTATCTTCACCGACAACATCAAATACAGCTGCAAAATATTTATATGGGATTTCGGATACACTGGTTACAAATATGATGGCACATGCCGGTAAAGCAAAGGTTCCGGTTCTGGTTTTGCCGACAGACATAGAGGAAAATTTAGTATCTCCGGCACCAGACAAAATGGTAGATGTTTTTCCCCGCAAAATTGATCTTGATAATGCAGAAAAGTTAAAATCAGTAGAAAGAGTAAAGGTAATTACACATCCTAATGAGGTGGAGTTATGGCTGAAAAACTATTTATAACTGGGAAACTTGCTTTTTCTTCTCTGCAGAAAAAACTGAGACAGATAAATTTTGAAGAAAAATACAGCATACTAAAAATACCGATTACAGTTGCTGCGCTTTTAGACAGCAGTTTTATTATCAGACAGCTCAAAGAAAGTCATCTGCTGAAAAACTATACTGAAGATAAACTAATAGTATATCTGCCCGGACGCTCCAGAGCAGAAGAAGATAAAATTGAAACAGAAATTAACAAAATATTTGACTATCAGGTTGAGGTAGTACGGGGACCTGATGAAATAATTGATCTGCCGGAATTTTTTGGAGAAAAACCTGCCGCAGTTGATTTCGAAAAAAAAGAACGTAAGATAAAAATTATTGCCGAAATTAACGAAGCAGCCCTTACTTCACTTCCAGAAATTATCACTAAAGCTGAGTATTATCACCGGAGTGGGGCTGATATAGTGGATCTAGGTTGTGTCAATGGGAGAGAATTTCCCCATCTGGAAAAAACAATATATGAGCTAAAAAAGCGGGGTTTCAAGCTGAGTCTGGACAGTTTAAATGCAGAAGAAATAAAAAGAGCTGACCGAGAAAATATAGACTATGTTCTAAGTATTAACAGCAGCAACTATAGTGCTGTTGAAGGAGCAGGCTTTATTCCTGTTATAATTCCCGATCCAGAGGTTGGATTAAATTCACTTTACAAAAATATTGAGGAAGTTAAAAAAAGAGGCTGCAGAAATTATATTGCCGATCCCATACTGGATCCTATTAACTTTGGCTTTAAAAAATCACTTTCCAGATATATAGAATACTGCACAGACAGCAGCAGAAATAGTGCAGTTATGATGGGGGTTGGAAATCTGATAGAACTTACAGATGCCGACAGTACGGGGCTCAATTTTATTTCGGCCGGACTAGCAGCAGAGCTGGGAATAGACTATGTTCTGACAACAGAAGCATCTGCTAAAACCTCAGGTTCTGTAAAAGAGCTGGATCTGGCACTGAAGATCAATGAATATGCTAAAGAAGAAAATATGCTGCCCAATAAACTGTCTGAACTTCTGATAACTTTAAAAGACAGAAAAAACAAGAATTACAGCAGTAAAGAAATAGAGGAGATTAGGGCCTCTGTCAGAGATACAAATTACAGAATCCTCAGTGATGGAAAGGAAATTCATATTTTTAATGGAAAAGAATACTACCACGGACAGGATATAAAAGAGCTGTTTGACAGGTTGAATTATGTGGGCAGTTTATCTCATGCATTTTACCTGGGTAAAGAACTAAAAAAAGCAGAGACAGCACTAAAATTGAAGAAAAATTATCGACAGGAAGATGAACTCAGCTGGGGTTATTTAGATCATTTTGATTTAGAGTAATCTTTTGATATTGTCGCTAAAAGAGTATTAAATATCTAAACGAAATTTAAAGTGTTGAATACTATATAACGAGGTAAAAAATATATAACGGGGTAAACGCTATTTAACGAGATGAAAATTATTTAAAGATGTAAATGCTATTTAACGAGGAAGGAGAAGGCAGTGATTATAGAAACTGTAATGACAACTATAAATAAAAATAAAACTCCTCATTTTGCAGCTGCAGGTGTAGAACTTTTTTCAGATAAATCAGATAGAGTGGAATTTTACTTTTATAAAGATTCAATTACAGCAGAAAATTTACTCAAGACAAAAAAGGGAGTAATAAATATAACTGATAGTGCACTGCATCTTGTTAAATCTGCCCTTATAGAACCTGATTTTCAAGTAAAAAAAACCCCTGATAAAGATGGATTTTATCTAAGCCGAGCCTGCAGTTATCTGCAATTTAACGTAAACAACACCGCAGAAAAAAAAGAGAAATACAGTATTGAAGCAGAAATAGTTTCCAGAGTCATACTCAGAGAATACAGAGGGTTCAATCGGGCCAGTAATCTGCTTGTAGAGGCAGCAGTGAGAGCATCACGGATCGGCATCAGCACCAGCCGAAAAGAAGTTAAGGAGTTTCTGCAGAAAAACAAAAGAATTATAATAAAAACTGCAGGCAGCAGAGAAATCGAATGCTATCATTTTCTGAAAGATTATTTAAATTAATCTTCCACTGTGCTTTAGAACTTTTAACCTGTTAACTGAGCATTAAAAAATATATTTTCCAATGAGGCTGCTTAAAAAGCTGGACTTTCCCCATTTTTTATATACTGCTGCAAAAAGGGGAGATGCAGGAATATTGAAATTTTTAGTCAATGAATCTTAACGAAATGAAGGAAGAAATAGGGTTGAACTACAGGATGGAGTGAGCTAATCATGAGTCAGGAGGACTCATTGATTAGTGTGCCCTATTTCACACCCGAATTGAGTTTTAGATAAATCTAAAAATTTCGTTGATGACTAAAGCCCCCTTTTTGCAGCTTGAAAATAAATTTTGGGGAAACTCCTGTTAAAAAACTATTGACAATTATACGCTATACTATTAAATTATTCTGAGAGGTGATATATTGATAAAGATAAAAAGTCCGGCCAGAATACATTTCGGGCAGATCGATTTAGATGGAAGTAGAGGCAGAATTTATGGAGGAGCAGGGATAGGAGTAGAAAATCCTGCCTGTATTATGAAATTCAAAAAATCTGATAACATTTCTGTTACAGGAAAATATTCAGAAAAAACTGCAGAAATTCTGGAAAAATTTATAAAAAAGCTCCACAGTAAAAATATGCTGGGCCAGAATCAGGGTGCTGTGGTAGAGATAGAAGAAATTCTGCCATTTCATCAGGGACTTGGTTCCGGAACTCAGATTGGACTTACCATTGGGGAAGGTCTGAACAATCTCTACCAGCTGAATTTAAAACCTGAACAGGTAGCTGCATATGTAGACAGAAAGCACAGCAGATCGGGAATAGGTTTTGGAGTATTTTATACCGGTGGATTTATTGTAGATGGTGGACGTCCTGTGGCTGAAAAAGAAAATGACAGTTATCTACCACCTGTTATTTTCCAAAAAAAAGTGCCCGAAAAATGGAGGTTAGTTATTGTTTTTCCACAGGTAGATAAAACAGGCCTTTCTGGAAGAAAAGAAATTAAAACTTTCAGAAATTTAAAATCTATGTCAAGAGATACTGCTGCAGAAAATGCTCATCATATTCTCCTGGGTATGCTTCCTGCACTGGTGGAAAAAGATATTAAAAGTTTCGGCAGAGCTTTAACACAGCTGGAAATAAATGTGGGAGATTATTTTAAACAGGTACAGGGAGGGAGGTACAGTACAAAAATATCTGCAGAAATAGTAAAATTTATGCTTCAAAATGGGTCATATGGAGCAGGGCAGAGCTCCTGGGGTCCCTCGCTTTACGGAATTTGTGCAGATAAAAAAACAGCAGAAATGTTAAAAATCAGTTTGCTGAATAAATTTAAAGGTGATGTTACAGATATAATCACCACAAAAGCAGCCGCTGAGGGGGTAAAAATTGAAAAGTGCGTTTAATTTTTAAACATTGTTTAATTTTTAAGCGTATTATATCTGAAAATTCAAACTTGGAAAACATTTTATGCCATTTATCTGTACTGAAAGTGCTGACAGATAGGGAAAGATAAAATAATTCTTCAGATATAAATTAATGGAACGATATATGCATATTAATATATAATGGATATAGTAAATCTAAAAATTATCAATATAGAAAGGGGGGGGAATCTGGAGAGTTGTTAATACTGAGTAGGGATAAGCAGGTGTAGTTGTAATTGACAATAATCTCATGAAGGGGGATATTTTATGGTAGACAAAGCTAAAATTGCTAAGAAAATGATTGATGAGGCTGTTGCAGCTCAATTTGCAGATGTTGGTGTTTTTAAAGAAAAAAGAGGTAAGAAATTTAAAATTACCGATGCGAAGCCTTATGTTGATGCTGTTAAAAAAATGAAGCCAATTGAAGGACAGTCAAAAGAGGTTTTTGATCTTCACATTGAGTCTGTTAAAGCCCATTATGAAATACTGAAAGACTTAACAGATACTGTTCGTCCTGAGGATGATCCATTTGTTGAGCACTATCAGACACCTCCAATTCTTGAAATTTTATATGAAGATGATCCGGATTTCCGCAAAGCAGCAGAGAAGTTTATCGAGCAGATTAAAAAAGAAGAAGCTCTTATCGCCCGTGAAGCAATGCGCAGATATGGTGGAATGTATGGGCCTACCTGTGTTGTTGACTTTGCCTTTAGTCCTGGATCAGTAAGTAATGTAGTAAATGAAATTCTCAAAAATACTGATATTGATGGAGATTACAAAAAGACACTGCTGGCAGCCAAATCCTGGGGTATGAATACCTCTTATGGTATTGGTGGAGCCTGGACAGAAGCTGTAGAAAGTGGTAAAACTGCAGCAGAAGCTGCTGATAAAGAAGTTAAAACTATGCAGATGCTCTATGATAAGCCGATAGATGCACAGGTTAAGTTGATGGAAGATGAAGGTATGACTTCATTTGATGCAAAAGAGTATATGAAACGCTACAAAGAATGGATGAAGCCTTATGTACTTGCAGCTAAAAAAGCAGGAGTTCATCCCGCAAATATAGTTGTAGTACCTGCATACTGTGTTGGAGATATTGCCCACCACATTGCACAGTCAACCTACAATATGCTTAAAGATGATGTAACAATGGAAATTGTAGAAGTTGTTTCCAATGTAATGAAAAACACACTGGAAAAAGGTCTGGAAAAAGGCTATGACAGCCTCTATGATGTTCTAAGTGTTGCTACAGGTTCAACAGCAGCAGCAGTTTCTTCAATGCTTTGGGACGAAGGATTTACTGCTCCAATGGTTATTGATCTTTTAACAAAGAGATTCCACAACTATGTTAACTTAAATCCAGGTAGAGGTCAGGCTGTAGAGCTGCACAATGTTGACTTTATGGATATGATTCACCGTGGTGACAAGATAATAGATGATGAACCAATTGGTGCCGGGTGTAAAGTTAAAGGTATCGAAATAGACTTCAGCCCGATAGAAAACAGTGAAATACTGCAGAATACACAGCGCTATGCATATCCTGCCTGTGCAATTACAGTTAAATTCTCATCACTGATGCGTCTGGCTGACTTCCCATGTCTGCTGACAAGTGAGCCGGTTACTGCAACACTGATGACAAATATAATTGCCACAAAGCCAGAAGCAGTAGTTGCACCTGCCCGTTACTGTAAGGACTGTGCTGTATGTACTTATGTTAAAAAGCACAAACACTGCAATTGGAAGGATACAGTTTAATTCAAATTAATTTAAAAAAACGGCAGATGTAATATTAAGTATTAAGAAGACAGTGGGATTTCCCACTGTCTTCAAAAATTATACAGAGGTGATCAGCGGAAATGAAAAAACTACTTATTCAGCTTGATACAGATAAGAGGGCCAGCACTTTCGACCAGGTGGTTGCCTATGATGCAGGAGCAGATAATATAATTTCTCATGCTGATATAAAAAAAGAAGAAGTGGAAGATATAATCTATGGTGCTGTTTTTACCAGGAGTCCGAAAAAAATGAACAACACGGCTGTATTTATTGGTGGTTCTGATGTAAATAAAGGTGAAGAAATCCTTGCCGCAGTAAAAGATGTATTTTTTGCCAATTTTAGAGTTTCAGTGCTTCTTGATTCAAATGGAGCAAATACAACAGCTGCAGCAGCAGTCCTGAAAATTAAAAATTCTGTGAACTTAAAAGATAAAAAAGCTGTCGTAATAGCCGGTACAGGACCGGTAGGAGTAAGAGCAGCTATGCTGTTAGCCAGAGAAGGAGCAGAAGTAGTTATCACATCACGCAGCCGGGAAAGGGCAGAAAAGAAGGCAGAAGAAATAATGGAAAAATATGATGTTAAAAATATTTCTGGAGTTCAGGGCTCTAAAAAAGAAGAGTTTGAAAAGATAATAAGTGGTAAAGATGTAATTTTATCGGCTGGCCCACCAAAAATTAATTTTCTTACAGAAGATATGTGGAAAAAAGTAGACAGCATAAAAGTTATGGGAGATATTAATGCTGTAAGTCCGGCCGGAATAGAAGGTATAAAGCCTGGAGCAGATGGTGATATTATCGATGGAGTTAAAGTATTTGGAGCACTGGGAATAGGTGGTTTAAAAATGAAACTGCACAAAAAAGCAGTAGCTGAACTGTTTAAAAGCACTGACAGTATTTTTAATGCTGTGGAAGTATATAAACTTTACAAAGAGCTGAACTAGATGAAAGTACTTGTCAGCGGATTTTCTGGTCGAGCTCTATCGGAAACAGCAGCAAAAGCAGGTTGTGATGTTAGCTGTATTGATTTTTTTGGAGATCTGGATTTAAAAAAATTCTGCAGCAGAAGCTTCAGTATCAAAAGAAATTCAGCAGGTCAGAATTACAGTACTGAAGGACTGCTTAAGCTGATAGAAAAACATTATGATAAAGAACAGTATTTTGTTTACAGTTCTGACTGGGATAATAGGCCGGAATTATTAAATAAAGTTCTGGCAGAAAAAGAAATTAAACTGCTGGGAAATTCAGCAGAAGTTCTTAAGAAAATCAGCAGTAAAGTCAGCAGAGAAAAAGGCAGTGACATATTCAGTTATCTAAAAAAAAGAGGGTTTAACCTGCCTGAAATAATAAAGACCGGAGAAGAACTGAAGAAACAAAGCAGGATCAATCCAGATAGAAAATATCTTTTAAAACCATATTTAAGTGGTGGAGGTAAAAATATAACAGTTTATAACAATCTCAATAAAGCTCAAAAAGAAATTGATACAGAAATGTGGGGAAATTTTTATCTGCAGCAGTATATCGAAGGTAGAGTATCTTCAGCCATATTTGCAGCTGACGGCAGAAGTGCGGAAATTCTGGGAATTACAGAACAGCTTAAAGATTTAAATTTTCAGAATAGTTTTCGCTATGGAGGTAATCTATTAATCAGGAGCACTTCGGATATTATAAAGAAGCTGCAGAATATGGCAGAAAGCCTGAGCCGGGAGTATGGACTTAAAGGTATCAGTGGAATAGATTTTATACTTGCACCAGATGGAATATATTTTATAGAGTTAAATCCCCGCTTCACTGCAGCAGTTGAGCTTCTGCTGCCTATTTTTGGGAAAGAACTTTTTAATCTTTATTTCAGCAGCAGTATAGATGAAAATCTCAGAGAAAAATTTATTTTTTCCGAAATGCCGTTATATGCGAAGGTAATATATTATGCAAAATCTAATCTGACTGTAAAAAAAGAGATAACAAAACTGCTTGATTATAAAGAAATTAATATGAGCGGAAAATACGAATTTAGAGATCTGCCTCATCCAGGAGAATATATAGAAAAGACTTCTCCTGTCTGCACAGTTTTGATTCGTGCAGGAAGTAGGCAGAAATTATTTGAGCTGTGCAGAAATGCTTTTTCTTTTTTGGAAGAATTTGTTGTAGAGGAGGTGTAAATTTGGCTGATAAAAGATCATTTACTCTGATAACTGGTAGAACTATAAAACAGGGAATGGCATCTGTTTCGGGTAAAAATAATCAGAATTATGAAGACAGTACAGCTTATGTAGAATTAAATGAAAATATTTTAGAAGAATATAATTTAAGTGAAGGGAAAAAAATATTACTTTACACCGATTCCGGAGAGGTTGAGCTGAGCTGTAAAAAAGGTGATCTGCCGGAAGAAATAGTTTTTATTCCCTATGGTCCCCAGGCAAATAAATTGATCGGTACAGATACAGATGGAACTGGAATGCCCAGCTCGAAAGGAAAAAAAGTAATGATAAAAAGAAAGGAGGGGGAGGATAGTTGAATGAGGAAAGCAAAACCTATCAAAATATAATTTGTACCTTTTGTGGTGCACTATGTGATGATATTGAAATAAAGGTTAAAAATAATAAAATAGAAAATATAAAAAATGCCTGTGCTATCTCCAGAAAAAAATACGAACATGCTCAAAAAGATAGAACTGTTCCCCAGATAAAAGGTAAAGAAGTTAAATATAATAAAGCGGTTTCTGCAGCAGCAGAAATTTTAAGCAGCAGCAGGAATCCACTTATTTACGGTCTCAGCAGTACAACTGCAGAGGCACAAAAAGCTGCAGTTGAACTGGCGGAAAAATGTGGTGCCAATATAGACAGCACGTCTTCTGTCTGCCACGGCCCGGGAACACTGGCAAAACAGCTTGTAGGGATGGTATCTGCTACATTAGGTGAGGTAAAAAACAGATCAGATATGATGATTTTTTGGGGGGCAAATCCAGTGGAAGCTCATCCTAATCATGCCAAAAGATATTCGATATTATCACAGGGTATGTATCGTAAGAATAGAAAGGATAGGGAAATAATTGTTTTTGATGTCCGAAAAACTCCCACTGCCAAACTGGCAGATCATTTTTTTCAGGTAAAACCAAATTCTGATTTCGAGATTTTGATGGCTCTGCAGATGCTAGTAAGCGGCAGAACACCGACTTCAGAAGACGGCAGAATAGGTGGTATAGAGCTGGTAAAGCTGAAAGATCTGGCTGAGAAAATGAAAAAGGTAAAATATGGGTCTGTTTTTTATGGAATGGGTTTAACTATGAGTAGAGGAAAATATATGAATACCTGGGCTGCGATGAGCCTGGTCAGAAATCTTAATGATTATGGAAGATTTGTAATGATACCTATGCGGGGACATGGAAATGTTGCCGGCAGTGAAATTACAATGGCCTGGCAGACAGGTTATCCGTTTGCTGTTAATTTCAGCAGAAATTATCCCCGCTATAATCCAGGAGAATTTTCGGCAGTTGATTTGCTGGCCCGCAGAGAAGTAGATGCAGCTTTTATTATTGCTTCTGACCCTGCAGCCAGTCTGCCACATGAGGCAGCAGAATATCTAAAGAAAATACCAACCATAGTTTTGGATCCTCACTGGAATTTAACTACAGAAATAGCAGATGTAGTAATACCATCTGCTGTAAAGGGTATTGGTGCTTCCGGAACAGTTTACAGGATGGACCATGTTCCACTTCAGCTGAGAAAATTTCTCGACGACAGCTGGCCGGATGATGCTTCTGCAGTATCCAGAATAGGGGAGCTGATTGAAAATGATTAGATTAAAAAACGGAATTATCTATGATCCAAAAAATAATAAGTCTGCTGTAAAAGAAGATATATGGATTAAAAATGAAAAAATAGTTTCAAAACCTTCAGCGGAAGAGATAGAGAGTGCAAAAAATCAGGGTAGTTATCAGGAAATAGATCTTAAAGAAAAAATTGTAATGCCGGGAGGAGTAGATATTCACGCACATATTGCAGGACCTAAAATTAATACCGGTCGTGTGTTGAGGCCGGAAGATCATCGCCACGATAATGTTCCCAAAAAAGGAGGACTGCGGTCCGGTGTAGGTTCAACAGTACCAACAAGTTATGTGACAGGATACCGCTACAGCCTGATGGGATATACTACGGTTATGGAAGCAGCAGGTCCCCCCATGAAGGCCAGACATATACACGAAGAGTTCGGAGGACTTCCATTTATTGATAAGGGATTTCTTGTCCTAAGCGGCAATAATTATTTTGTACTTAAATTTATAAAAGAGAAAAACAAAAAAGCCTTAAAAGATTATCTTGCCTGGCTGATAAATGTCACAGGTGCATTTGGACTTAAAGTAGTTAATCCAGGTGGAGTGGAGGCCTGGAAAGAAGGAAAAAGGCTCAGGGGAATTGAAGAAAAAGGGACACATTTTAATCTTTCTCCAAGAGAAATACTGCTGGCACTGGCAGAAGCAAATGACGAGCTGGGACTGCCGCACCCTGTTCATATTCATACAAATGATCTAGGTTCACCTGGCAATTATAAAACTACAATTTCCACACTTGATCTGCTCAAAGATTACCGAAAACATATAACACATATCCAGTTCAGCAGTTATGGTCTTAATGAAGAAAGCAAAATTAAATTTGTCTCTGCGGCAGATCAGATAGCAGAAAAAGTAAATAATGATGATAAGTTAACTGTTGATATTGGTCAGATAGTATTTGGTGAGGTAACAACCATGACAGCTGATGGTATTTTAGAATATAATCTTCATAAGCTGACAGGCAGCAAATGGGTTAATACAGATGTAGAGATGGAAACCGGTTCAGGTATAGTGCCCATGAACTACAAAAAGAAAAATCTTATAAATGGAATACAGTGGGCAATTGGTCTGGAGCTGTTTTTAAAAATAGATGATCCCTGGAAGGTTTTTCTGACAACAGATCATCCAAATGCAGGTCCATTTACTGCCTATCCCTGGATAATAAAACTGCTGATGAGTAGAGATTATCGGCTGAAGATGATATCAGAAATGCACAATAAACTTGGAAATTATACAGATATAGCAGAACTGGAAAGAGAATACAGCCTTGATGAAATAGCTGTGATTACAAGATCTGGACCGGCCAGAGCACTAGGTCTGGCAAATAAAGGTCATATTGGTGTGGGAGCAGATGCAGATATTACAGTTTACAGCAGGCTGGAAAGCAAAGATAAAATAGCAGAAGTATTTGCTCATCCTGAAATTGTAATTAAATCAGGGAAAATAATTGTTGAAGATGGAAAGCTGGTAGAAAAATTGAGAGAAGGAAAAACACTTGTCGCCAGACCGGATTATGATAAAAATATAAGTGAAATAATCGGTGAAGATTTCAAAAATTACTACAGTATTTCGATTGAAAACTATCCGGTTTCAGACAGCTATTTTAATAATCTGGAGGTGATTCCATGCAGTTGAAAGGTGTAGAAATTGAAGATACTTTTGCAGAAGCATTTACTATGTACGGAAGCAGAGTTATTGTCACAGCAAGAAACGAAAAATGGGCTAGAACAGCTGCTAGAGAAGCAGTCGGCTTTGCAACATCTATCATAGAGTGTGGGATAGAGGCCGGGCTGGAAAAAGAACTGCTGCCTGAGGAAACATCGGATGGAAGACCCGGCTGCAGCCTGCTTTTTTTTACTATGAAAAAAGAAAGTATGTTAAATGAACTGACAAAAAGAATAGGACAGACCATCATGACTGCAGCCACCACTTCATGTTTTAACGGTCTGCATACAGACGAGAAAATCAAAGTGGGCGGTAATCTTCGCTATTTTGGTGATGGATATCAGATCTCCAAATTATACAGTGACAGAAGATTCTGGCGGATTCCAATAATGAGTGGTGAATTCTTAATAGAAGAAAGTTTTGGTATCAAAAAAGGACTTGGTGGTGGAAATTTCTTAATAATAGGGGAAGATAGTCAGGCAGCACTTGAAGCCGCCGAAAAAGCAGTGGCAGCAGTGCACAGATTAAATGATGTGATAATGCCTTTCCCTGGGGGAATAGTCAGCAGTGGCAGTAAAGTCAGTTCAAAATATAAATTTCTTAATGCATCTACCAATACACCCTACTGTCCAACCATTAAAGCACAGGTTAAAGACAGTATGCTGACCAAAAATGCAGGTTCAGTTCTGGAAATAGTTATAGATGGTTTAAGTACACAAGCTGTATCAGACGCAATGGCAGTTGGCATAAAAAATGCCTGTATACCAGGGATAATAAAAATAACTGCAGGAAACTATGGTGGAGATCTCGGCACAGAAAATATTTACCTGCACGAAATACTGAGGGGTGATCTTGATGAGTAAATTAAAGCTGATTTTAAAAAAGGATAATCCATCTTTAATTCAGCCAGAAGGTAAAACAGCAGGTAAACTGCCGGTAGAAGCAGAAAATATATCTCCTGATATAACTGCAGAAAAGACTATTTCCGAAATAGCTGAGCTGACTCTGCTGGCAGGAAGAAAAAAGTATAAGCTTAAAGATTTTTTCAAAATAGAAGGAGAGCCCTCTCAGAACATATTTATAGACGGAGAGCTGGATAATTTTAAATATATAGGAGCAGGTATGACAACCGGTGAAATTTTTATTAATGGCAGTACTGGTATGCATACAGGCTCAGAAATGAGTGGAGGTAAAATAGAGGTCAATGGAGACACCGGTGATTGGCTGGGAGCAGAAATGCAGGGTGGATATATTAAGGTAAATGGGAATACAGGTAATTATGTAGGTTCAGCCTTTAGGGGAGATAAGCTAGGCATGAACAGAGGGGTAATTTATATTAAGGGCAGTGCTGGCAGTTTTCTCGGCAGCAGAATGAGGAGAGGAGAGATAATTGTCAGCGGCAGCTGTGGAGATATGGCCGGAGCTCAAATGGTGGCAGGTTCTATCTATCTTTTTGGTAAAGCAGGTAAAAGAACAGGTGCTGCTATGAAGCGTGGAACAATTATTTCTGCCCATCAGCTGGAAATGCTGCCCACTTTTAATTATAATATCAGCTATTATCCAGAATTTTTAAAAATTGCCTTTGCCCACCTCAAAAATGAGTTTAAGATAGATATTCCCCAAAATATGTTTTCCGGTTATTATCATAGATATACAGGTGATAATACAGAAATAGGGAAGGGAGAGATCCTTATATGGAAAGAAGGTTAACTCTCAATAAAAATGCAGTTATGCTGGTTAAAAAAATGATTAAAAATAAAGAAGATCTAAATATTGATGTTCAACAGATGGAAAATGGTGTTATGATTATAGATGGAGGTGTTAAAACTAAAGGAGGTTACAGAGCGGGTAAATATTTTATAGAAATTTGTCTCGGAGGAATGGGGAAAGCAAGTTTTGGCAGCTTTGATCTACAGAGCTATCAGCTTCCGTCTGTGGAAGTACGGGTTGATCATCCACTGGAAGCATGTATGCTTTCTCAGTATGCAGGCTGGAAAGTAGAAAGTGGAGATTTTTTTGCTATGGCTTCCGGTCCAGGCAGGATACTGCTAAAAGAAGAAGAGTTATATGAAGAATTCAGTGAATATCATGAAAACGAAAGGGTACCGGCAGTTATTGTTCTGGAATCTTCCGAGCTGCCAGATTTAGAAGCAGCAGACTATATAGCAGATAAACTGTCAACTCCCTGTGATGATGTCTATATACTTACTGCACCAGCAGAATCACTGACAGGTTCAATACAGATAAGCGGCAGGATAGTAGAGACCGGACTGCATAAAATGCATGAACTCAACTTTGATCTCCGTAAAATAGAAAGCGGCTGGGGGAGCTGTCCTATTTCTCCAGTGGCAGCAGATAACCTGACAGCTATTGGAAGAACCAATGATGCAGTGCTGTATGGGGGTACAGCATATTACACAGTATTTTGTGAAGATGAGGAAATAGAAGATCTGATAGATAAAATCCCATCAAATTCATCTAAAGATTATGGAGAAAGTTTTTTAAAACTTTTTAAAAAATATAATAATTTTTATGATATCGATCCGATGCTCTTTAGTCCAGCAAGAGTTATTATAACAAACAGGAAGACAGGCAGCAGTTTTTCTGCCGGCAGTATAAATTATGAAATATTGAAAAAATCTTTTTTTGGAGGGCAGTAAATTGCAGGCAGTAATACTGGCATCTTATGACGGCTGGCATGTAAAGGAGATTTCTAGAGCACTTAAAAAGAAAAATATTGAAGCAAGGAGGATCCCTATTTCAAAACTGGGAGCAGGAATCGGGACTGATTTTGATGTAAAAAGTGAAGATTTTGTTCTGGACAGTGCCGATTATATTTTTGTTAGGGTTATACCTAATGGGAGTTTAGAACAGATTATACTCAGAATGGATATACTTAATAGGATGGCAGCTAGAGAGAAAAAGATTATTAACAATCCTTCTGTGATTGAAAAAACAGTTGATAAATATTATACACAGTTTTTACTTGCAGATGAAGGAATTCCAACCCCAGAAACATTTGTCAGTGAAGATTTTACTGAGGCAATGGAGTTTTACTACAGATGGCAGGATATCATTTTAAAACCATTATTCGGTTCTTTAGGTAAGGGGATAGTAAGAATAACAGACGAGGATACTGCCTATAGAGTATTTAGGGCCTGGGAGATGAACAATTATGTTTTTTATCTGCAGAAATATATTCCTCATAAAAAAAGTGATATCAGGGTTTTTGTCTGTAATGGACAGCTGATTGCTGCTTCCGAAAGGTGTGGCAGCAGCTGGAAAACTAATGTTGCTAGAGGTGCCAGCAGTAAAAAAATAGATCTGCCAGGTCATATTGTAGATATGGCTGTACATGCAGCCGATATATTAAAACTAAAATATGCAGGAATTGATATTGTTCTTGAAGAAGGAGATTATAAGAGGCCTTATTTAATTGAAGTAAACAGTATCCCTGGCTGGCATGGTCTGCAGCAGGTAACAGATTTTAATATAGCAGACAAAATTATTGATATGCTTGTCTAAATTTATAATAAAATTTTTTTGGAAAGGGAAATAATGGATTTAGAAAGGGAAATAATGGATTTAGAAAGGAGAATAATGGATTTAAAAGATAGCAAAATTTCTCATGCTTTTGAGATTGCCTGCCTGATAGAAGTTTCTTCACCAAAACCAGGAAATATTTATCCAGGCAGATCTTTTTCTGATCTTCACTACAGGGATTTTCTTATTAGTGCTGCTGCGGCATCTGATGCCTTTAACTGTTCTGATCTCAAAAACCCAGGTCGGGGAATTCTGAAAGCTGTAGAAAACACCCATCTTTATGTAGACAGCAATACAAATCTGGGTATAATACTTCTCTGTGTTCCAGTTGCTGCAGCATTCTGTCAGCTTGGAGAAAATAATAAACTGGATAATATAAAAAAAAATGATATTATTTTACTGTTGAAAGAAGAAATCAAATCAGTACTGAACAGTCTGACAAAAGCAGATGCAGAGGCGGCCTATCAGGCGATTAATCTTTCCAGAGCCGGCAATCTGTCTAAAGTAAAAGAAGCAGATATAAGAGAAGAAGTGAATATAACTCTGCTGGAGGCAATGAGGCTGGCCGAAAAAAGAGATAAAATAGCAGCTGAATATGCAGGCGGATTTGCATTAACTCTGGACTTTACTTATCCCCGATTAAAAAACAATTTACTCTACTTTGATGATATAGAATCTGCTGTAGTGCAGACCTATCTTGAAGTGCTCAGCAGATACAGAGATAGTTTAATATTTCGCAAGCACGGCAGCAAAACAGCAGACTTAGTTTCACAAAAAGCTCTAAAAATAATTGACCGGGGTGGACTTAAAACTAAAACTGGCCAAAAAATGACAGAAGAATTTGATGGTTTTTTAAGGAGCAGAGAAGAAAAAGTTAATCCTGGAACAACAGCTGATCTTATTACAGCTGCACTTTTTTTGAGCATTTTAATTGGAGGACCTAAATTTGTAAAAAGCTGGACCAGATAATTAGAACTGGAGTGATAATTGAGGAGGCTGATAATTATGGAAGATTTTAAACGTGATGTGCAAAAAGAAAAACCCCGTTTTGTCGTAGGACTTAACAGAGTGGGAGTAACTAATATCCAAAAAATAATTAGAATAAAAAATAAAGATAGTGATAATCTCTTTTATTCCACCTTTGATATTTATGTAGATTTGCTGCCTGAGCAGAAAGGTGCCCATATGTCGCGTTTTGATGAAACAATTACTCAAATAATAGATGAGACTATAAGAAAAAAATCGATGGTTATAGAAGATTTTGCAACTTATATGGCTGAAATGGCCAGAGAAAGACAGCATGCAAATAAGGCCGAAGTCAGAATAAAGGCAAAATATCCGGTTGATGAAACAGCACCTGTATCAGGTAAAAAAACGCAGAAAATCAATACAATTATTGGCTGGGCGGTCAGCAGTAAAGAAGGGAGCAGGCACCTTGTTGGTGTGGAAACAAATGGGATGACAGTCTGCCCCTGTGCACAGCAGATGATAAAAGAGTTTGCAGAAAAAAAATTAAAAGAAGAAGGTTTTACCAGTAAAGAACTGGAAAAAGTTTTTAAATATCTTCCCCTACCCTCACACAATCAGCGGGGACAAGGTACACTAATGATTGGTACAGACAGAAGTATTGATGCCGAAAAACTTGTCAAAATAGTAGAAAATTCGATGAGCAGCAGGGTGCTGGATCTCTTAAAAAGGGTTGATGAGCTGGAAATAGTAAAAAACGCTCACCTTAAGCCGAGATTTGTAGAAGATGTGGTCAGAGAGATGGTTTCAGGAACTATCAGCAAATTTAAATGGCTTGATGATGAAGACTATCTGCTGGCAAAACAGATAAATTATGAGGGAATACACAGCTATGAAGTTTGTGCGGAAAGAAGAGGAAAAATTGGAGAAATTAGAAATGAACTAAAACAGAGAAATGATGAATTTCGTAAAAACAATCATTATATTATCTGTCAGAATACTGCTCCAGAAGAGTGGCTTGAAGAATGTGGGGGATGTTAAATTGAAGCTTTTAATAAGTGTTAAAGATTACAGAGAAGCGCTAAAAATAAAAGACAGCAGATTTAATATACTTGATATTAAAAATCCTGCGGAAGGTTCACTCGGTGCTAATTTTCCTCAGCAAATAAATAAAATTCGCCGCCTGTACAGTGGTTTTCCGATCAGTGCAGCTGGTGGAGATATGCCGAATCTGCCTGGCCTTGCTTCTCTTGTCTCATATGGACTTGCAAACTGCAGGGTTGATTATATAAAAATAGGTTTATATGGTCCCAAAGAGACGGAAGAAGCCGTTTATCTGCTGCAGAATGTAAAGTCTGCTGTTAGAGAATCAGGATACAGCCCTAATATTATAGCTGTCAGCTATGCTGATTATGCAGAAAACAATACATTAAATCCGCTGTTCCTGCCTGAGATAGCTGCCAAAGCAGATATTGATGGGGTTATGATAGATACCCTTAATAAAAGTGGAAAAAATCTATTTGATTTTATGGAAGTGGATGAGTTAAAAAAATTTGTCAGCTCTTCTGCAGAGTCTGGTTTACTAAATGCACTGGCCGGCTCTTTAAAAGCAGAAGATATCGATTTATTGATGGAGATAGGTGCTGATATAATTGGATTTAGAGGTGCGGTGTGCAGGAAAAATAACAGGCTGAGTGAAATAAGCCCGGAAAAAATTGACAGCCTCTACAAATTGATTAATAGAAAGAGCAGAGATAATGTGCGGACTTAAAGTAATAGGCTGGGATATTGGTGGAGCAAATATTAAGGCAACCAGAATTGTTTATACATCAGAATCTAAGTTAGGCTGTGTAAGAGAAATTAAATCACTATCTCGATATTTTCCCATGTGGAATAAAAGTTTATCTCCTGTCAAAATGATCAGAGAAATAGCAGATCAGCTGGGTGATGCTGACTATTTTGCTGTGGTAATGACTGCAGAGCTGGCGGACAGATTTTTTAGCAAAAGAGAGGGAATAGAATATGTAATATCACTTTTTGTGGATAATTTTCCGCAGAAAAAGTTATATTTTTTTAATCATTCTGCTGAATTAAAAAAAGCAGGTGAAATTACAGATATAAGCAAACTTGCAGCCGCCAACTGGGCTGTGTCGGCAAAGTTTTTGAGTTATTTTGTAGAAAATTTTGTTCTTTTTGATCTGGGGAGTACTACTACTGATCTTGTGCCTGTCATGAGGAGGAGGCTGGCCCTGGAAGCCAGAACAGATACAGAAAGATTATATATGGGAGAATTAATATATCTGGGACTTTTACGCACCAGTCTGGCTGATATTGTAGATAAGATTCCCTATAGAGGGAAATTTATTCCTGTAATGAGGGAATATTTTGCTTCTACAGCCGATGTTCATCTTCTGACAGATATTATCAGCAGTGAGGAATATCTTATTCCATCTGCAGATGGAAGACCCGGAGACAAAAAATCGGCCAGGAACAGAATTGCAAAATTGATCGGAAGTGATATGGATATTTCTGCTGCTGAAGAGATAGATCTGGCAGCAGAATATATTTTAAATAGAGAACTTTATCTTATTAAAGAAAATATTTATCAGATATATTCTCAGATTGATCCAAAATTCAATATACCCTTGCTTTTAAATAGAGGCGCAGAAAAATTATATCCCTATCTAAATGATCTCAAAGCTGACAGTAAAAAGATTTGCAAAGAAGTTCCATTTATAAAAAACAATATTTTGACCACATCAGCAGCAGCTTTTATACTGGCAGATAATATTATTAGCGGCTAGTAGATAATTCTAGAATTTTAATAATAATTTAAAACAGTACTTTAAAAAGCAGGTGAAACAGTGAAAAAAACAAACAATATTAAAGTAATAAAAATAGGGGGCAGCTTTTTTTCATCTGATATCTTTAACAGTCTAAAAAAAATTTTAAAAGATATTTCAGCACTTGATATAAAAGGATTAGTATTTACTGCAGGTGGTGGAAAATCTGCTGATTTGATAAGAGAATTTGACAGAAAATATGATTTAAATGACAGTAGTGCTCATTTTGCTGCCATATCAGCTGTGGAAATAAATGCATATATGTTGAGCAGTTTTTTAAATGATTATACATTTTTAAATGCTGCTGATGGCGATTTTAATAAAACAGGAGACGGAGAATTTAATAAAAGCAAAATAGAGAAAAATAAAATAAGTATATTTTTGCCGTCAGCTTACTATAGAAAATATGATCCACTTCCACACAGCTGGGACGTAAGTTCAGACAGTATTGCTCTTGAGCTGGCAGACAGAGCATGTGCAGAAGAACTGATATTATTAAAAGCAAGAGATCCACTTTTTCTTAAAGAAGCCGGGATTAGAGGAAATGACAGCAAAACTAAAAAAATATATTATCAGGCTGCAGAATCACTCAGAGAAGAGGGATTAATAGATAATTATTTTCCTACTTTATTTTATAAAACTAACATAAAAACCACTATTATCAATGGAAGTTACAGTGAACGGACAGTCGAATATTTAAAGGGTGAAAATCCAATTTTAACAAGAATTACTTGAATTCATTAAAACAATCTCTAAATTTAATTCAACTCCTGTACTGGACAGGAATTTAATTTGTTAGATATGCTGTGCTGAAGAAATACTTAATCTGTTCAATATACTGGATGAGTGAATGTTAAATATGCTGAGGAGGGCTGTTTTTGGATATATATGAGAGGATTTATTCTTCACTAATGGGTACGGCTGTTGGTGATGCGCTGGGAATGCCTTTTGAAATGATGTCCGGAAAAGAAATTAAGTTAATTCATAAGCAGATTAATGATTTTTATGATATTCCTGAAAAAAATTTTCTGAAAAGAGATTTATCCAGAGCTCAGGTTACAGATGATACTTTTTTGACTTTTCATCTGGCCGATTACCTGCTTAAAAATAATGGGAAAATGGATAAAGATGATTATATTTTAGATTTTGCCAGATACATAAAGACCAACAAACTTATAGAAAGATCACTTATAGGACCCAGTACTAGTAATATAGTTAAAAAGCTTTTAAAGGGAGAAAAACTTTTGCTGTCTGACAGAACAGGTACAACATCCGGACTTGTAATGAAAATTTCACCTGTAGGTCTGATTTTTCCGCCTGCTAAAAAGAGTCTTATGCTGCAGATAATAGAACAGACAGCCTACTATTCTCATTATACAGATACAGCCATTACTGCAGCATGTGGAGCAGCAGCTGCAGTATCAGAAGCGGCAGCAGGCAGCTGTCTGGATAAAATTATATCAGAATCTATTGATATGATGGAAAAAGGAGAAAAATTGGGAATAAAAACATACCAGCCTTCTGTTTCTGCACGCACAAAACATATTTTAAAATTCAGCAGGTCTGCTTTTTCTAGAGAAGAAGTGCTCATTTTTATTTCTGAAGTTATTGGTACAGGAATCAGTGCTGCTGATGTTTTTCCTGCCGCTCTGGTAATATTCAAATTATATGCTGATGATGGTTATCAGGCTTTAAAAAAAGCAGCTTCTATTGGTGGAGATACAGATACAATTGCTTCAATAACCGGTTCAATTTTGGGAGCTTATAAGGGATATTTGTCTTTTCCCAAAAAATGGGAAAAAGATATTTTGCAGATAAATAATTTGGAAATACAAAAAACTGCAGAAAAAATTACAGTTTTAAGGAGTGATTTTAGTGGATAATAAAAAAATAATCAAAACAAATAGAGGAGAGCTTGATTACAGCAGAAAAACACTTATTATGGGTATTTTAAATATAACTCCTGATTCTTTTTCTGATGGTGGAAAATATAATGAAATTGATAGAGCAGTTCAGCGGGCAGTCGAAATGGAAAAACAGGGTGCAGATATTATTGACATGGGGGCAGAGTCTACAAGACCTGGATCAGACAGGGTTTCTCTAGAGGAAGAAAAAAAGCGGCTGCTGCCAGTTTTGAAAGAAGTACTGGCAGCAGTATCTGTACCAATTTCTATAGATACTTATAAGAGTGGAACAGCAGCAGCGGCACTTGAGATGGGAGCTTCGATAATAAACGATATAAGTGGGATGAGATTTGACAGGAAAATGCCAGAAACCGCAGCATATTATGATGCTCCGGTTGTCTTAATGCATATTCAGGGTAAACCGAAAACGATGCAGGAAAATCCTGAATATAGAAACCTTATTTTTGAAATAAAGAAATATCTCTGGACCAGCATAGAAGCTGTCAGAAAAGCAGGTGTCAGGGATGAAAAAATAATTATTGACCCAGGAATTGGATTTGGGAAAAAACAGCAGCACAATCTTCAGATTTTAAACAGGCTTAAAAGCTTTGAGGAGCTGAATTACCCAATTTTGATAGGTACATCCCGCAAATCTTTAATTAAATATGTGACTAAAGACGAAAAATTTGGCAGGATTTTTGGTACGGCTGCTTCTGTGACCACTGCTGTGCTCAATGGGGCCAGCATTGTCCGGGTTCATGATGTAGAAGAAATAAAACGGGCTACAGCTATGGCAGATGCGGTAAAATGGGAGGGAAATAATGAACAGTAAAGATGAAATATCATTAAATGAGATGATTTTTTATGGATATCATGGAGCACTTAAAGAAGAGGAAAAAATGGGCCAGCGTTTTACAGTCAATTTTACAGGTTATCTGAATCTTGAAGCTGCAGCTAGAGAAGATAATCTTGAAAAATCAGTTCATTATGGTGATATCTTTAGAATGATTAAAGAAGTAGTAGAAAATGAGCGTTTTGATCTTATAGAAGCACTTGGATTGAGGATTATAGAAAAACTATTTTCGGAATTTAATAGACTGGATTCAGTTAAGATAGAAATAAAAAAACCATCAGCACCTATTGAAGGTATACTTAAAGATGCCTCTATAGTATTAAAAAGACAGAGATCAAATTTTGAAAAATAATAATTTTTAATATATTAATAAGATATGGTAAAAACGCTAATGACTGGAATATTAACAATAAAATTGATGATGATAAAATAATCAGCTATAAAATTATTAATGATGGACGTTAAAGTTGATCGGCAGGATAATAGGAAGAGTAATATGTTTTGGAGTAGAAAAAGGAAGTGATAATTTGAAAACAATATATTTGGGTTTGGGATCAAATATTGATCCGCGCAAATCCTATTTAAAAAAAGCTGTTTTAGAGATAAACAGGCTGCCGCAAACAAAAGTAACTAAAAAATCTTCTATTTATGAAACAAAAGCAGTTGGTTATAAAGACCAGGACGACTTTTTAAATGCAGTAATTAAATTAGAAAGCAGGCTTTCTCCAGAAAATTTGCTCAAAAAGCTGCTGAAAATAGAAAAAAAGCTGGGAAGAATAAGGACAAAAAAATGGGGTCCGAGAACAATAGATATAGATATTCTTCTCTATGGGGATAAAAAATATAAAAGTGAAAATCTTAAAATACCTCATTCACGAATGACAGAAAGAGCATTTGTGCTTATACCTCTGGCTGAAATTGCAGATCCTAAAAATTTAATAATTGATAAATTGTCTTTAGAATATTATATAAAAAATCTTGATTATGATAGTGGAGATATTTCAAAATACTGCAAATTTACAGATTAATTTACTATATCCTGCAGCAATTTGGAACACCAGCACATCCTGTGTGTCGAAATCATGAGGCAGGAGGATTCTTTGATTAAGGAATTCTATTTCCTACCATAGTTGGAGTTTTAGATGAATCTAAAAATTTAATTTATGACGAAATCTATTTTTTTATAATTTTAAAAATTAAATTGCGTAATTTTCGTAAATATTTTGACAATTATTATCTATCAAGATATAATGTGAATAAATAAACAAATTAATCAATAGATTATTTGTTTAAAAGTTCACATTTTAGGAGATACTTTAACAGAGAAGGAGGAATAATTTTTATGTCTAGGAATAATTTATTCACACCGATTAGTATTGGAAATGTAAAAATTAAAAACCGGACAGCTATGGCACCTATGGGGGCATTTGGTCTTGTTGATTCTGAAGGATGTTTTACTCAAAGAGGAATTGATTATTATGTCGAAAGGGCTAAGGGCGATGTTGGGTTAATAATAACAAGTCTTACTAAAGTAGAAAATGAACTTGATAAAATTAAAACCGGACTTATCCCATGTATTTCACAAAACCCTGCAAAATTTGGGATGACTTCGGCAGAATTAGTTGAAAGATGTAATTCATACGGGACAAAAGTATTTTTGCAATTATCACTGGGATTTGGAAGAAGTGGGGCTCCTGCAATTTTAGATGCACCACCTGTTTCAGCTTCAGCTATTCCTAACTATTGGGATCCTGAAACAACCTGTAGAGAATTGACTACAGAAGAAGTTGAAACATTAGTTGAAAAAACAGGTGAAGCTGCTGCCATTGCTAAACATGCAGGTTATGATGGAGTAGAAATTCATGCTATGCATGAAGGGTATTTGCTTGATCAATTTACTCTGTCGATTTTTAATAGAAGAACAGATAAATACGGTGGAGATTTAAGAGGAAGATTAAGACTGCCGATTGAAATAGTTCAGGAAATCAAGAAAAAAGCTGGTCAGGATTTTCCGGTAGTATTACGATATAGTATAAAAAGCTGTATTAAAGACTGGAGGCAGGGTGGTCTTCCAGGTGAAGATTACCAGGAAAAAGGACGTACTGTTGAAGAAGGGTTGAAAGCTGCTAAAATATTACAGGAAGCAGGATATGATGCTTTTGATGCTGATGCAGGGACATATGATGCTTGGTATTGGGCCCATCCACCACTATATCAAAGTGACGGATGTTACCTAGAATTTAGTGAACAATTAAAAGAAGTAGTAAATGTACCTGTTATTGTTGCTGGTAAAATGGGTAATCCTGAAGTAGCTGGAAAAGCTCTTGATAATGATCAGGCAGATATTATAGGTCTTGGAAGACCATTATTGACTGATCCTGAATGGCCGAAAAAAGTAATGAATAATGATGAAGAAAGTATACGTCCCTGTATTGGATGTCATGTAGGGTGTTTGGGAAGAGGATTTGACGGCAAACCCCTTTGCTGTGCGGTAAATCCAGCTGTTGGCAGAGAAAGATATTATAAGATAGAACCTACTACTTCACCTAAGAAAATAATGATTATTGGTGGTGGAGTAGCAGGAATGGAGGCAGCCAGAATAGCTCATTTGCGCGGACACAATGTAACTCTTTATGAAAAAAGTGAAGAACTAGGAGGAAATATTATACCAGGAGCCATTCCTGATTTTAAATATGAAGACAAAAGGCTGTTAGAATGGTATAAACATGAAATAAACAAACTTGATATTGATGTTGTATTAAACAGTGAAGTTACTGAAGAGTTAATAAATGAGGAAGATCCAGAAGCTATAATTGTTGCCACAGGTTCTGAAGTAGCAAAACTAGATGTACCTGGTATAGAAAAAGAACATGTGTTAACTGCTGTAGAATTATTAAATGATGTGGAAAAAGCAGGTCAGAATGTTGTTATGATTGGTGGTGGACTGGTAGGCTGTGAAACTGCTCTATATCTTGCTCGAAAAGGAAAAAATGTAACTGTAGTAGAAATGATGGATGATATTCTAAGCAAGGGAAAACCTGTGCCGCATATGAATAGAGAAATGTTAATTGATTTAATGAATTATTATAATATAGAAGTCATGACCAATAATTGTTTATTAGAAGTTACTGATGAAGGAGCTGTACTAATAAACAATCACTATAATAAAACATCTATCAAAGCTGATACAATTGGAATTGCAAGTGGATTTAATTCTGAGCAGGATTTATATGAAAAACTATATGCTGCCAGATCAGATGTTTATATGGTTGGAGATGCCCAGGAGCCATCAAATATTATGGATGCTATTTGGAGTGCAAATGAAGTGGCATTAAATATATAAAAATATTAACAAGAAAATAATTTATATTCCTTTTTATTAATTAAGGAGAAAGGAAATAGCTATTCCCCAACTTTTTGCAACGAACACAGCATAAGTTCTGTATAGGCTGCTGGTTATTCTCCAGCAGCCTTTTTTTGTGTTTTCCTGACATAAATATTTTCAAATCACTGAAAATCCGATTTGGGGAGTTAATAATGCCAACCGCTCGCTGAAGAAATAACATCAATTTTTATATAAGCATATTATGAAATTCGCTTATATAAAAAGTTAGGAGTTTTCCCAAAATTTATTTTCAAGCTGCAAAAAGGGGGCTTTAGTCATCAACGAAATTTTTAGATTTATCTAAAACTCAATTCGGGTGTGAAATAGGGCACACTAATCAATGAGTCTTCCTGACTCATGATTAGCTCACTCCATCCTGCAGTTCAACCCTATTTCTTCCTTCATTTCGTTAAGATTCATTGACTAAAAATTTCAATATTCCTGCATCTCCCTTTTTTGCAGCAGTATATAAAAAATGGGGAAAGTCCAGATAAAAAGTATATTGACCTTTAGAAGATATGTCGGCAGGAAGTCTGTTCATCAGGACAGAATTTATTATTGATCTGCCCAGTGGAATTTTTTGATTTAAGCCTATAATTGAACTGGTGATTCTTGGATTAATTTCAAGCAGATAATATTTTCCCTCACTATAGATAAAATCGATGCCAAAATAGCCCGTAAGAGAGGGGAAAGCTTTTTTAACCTCTGCTGTCATTTTTTTTAGCTGTTCCTGGTAGGGAAAGGGATAATCTATAATACCTCCCAGATATTTATAATTTTTCTGATCAATAATCTGCTTATTTATGCTTAAAATTTCAAACTTATTTTCAGCTGTTAAAACAGAAATACTGCCCGGAATTCCAGTTATTACCTGCTGCAGCAGGTAATTTTTCTGTCTATCGAGATTGTCCAGATCTTGCTTCTTATTTATAAATTCCAGTTCAGAACCTGCACTGTGGACAGCTTTGGCCAGAGCAGGAAAAGTCAGATTGTTAATCTTAAAACCGTTTTTTGTTTTTAAGCTATTTATCAAAAAAGTGGGAGGCTGCCTGACTGCTCTGTTTTTAAGAGAATTATAAACTGTCCATTTATTTCCTGCCGTAGAAACAGTATCAGAGCTGGATCCGAGATTAATTATACCTTTATTTTCCAGCAGTCTGCTGAGTTTGTACAGTATATTATCGGATTCTGGAGCAGTAAGCAGAAAAAAATCGTATTCATCAGAAATATTCTTGTCTAAATACGAAAAATAATCCACGTCCTTTTTTATATCAGCTTTTTTAAATCTTATATTTTCATCTTTATATCTTTCCGGAAAAAAGTGAAAAAAATCGCTGTTTATATAAGTTGTTATTTCTGCACCTTCAATATCTGCAAAAGAGTGGAGGAGGGTATTCAGCATTTTTATTCCCTCACTGTAAAAAGATATTTTTTGGTTTAAAAGTCCGCCTCTGCTGATGAAGTATTCCAAAATTAATATTTTCATCAATTTACCTCCAAATTTTTATATTTATTCTATAAAACAGTTTTTTTCAAGAAAGTTGAAGCAATTTAGCTCACTTTTACCCAGGCACACAATTTTGCGTCAATAATATCTACAATTTTAAATAAAGCCAGTCCGAGCAGGCTGAGGGCCAGAATACCGCTGAACATAGCAGTATAATTGACAGTAGACCAGCTGTTCATAATAAAATATCCTATTCCATATGTAGTGGCAAAATTTTCGGCAAAAAAGAGGACAGCAATACTGGTACCGACGCTGATTCTCAGTGAGGTCAGTATTTCCGGAAGTACAGCAGGGATAATAAGGTGTCTATATATCTGCTTTTTATTCATTCCCAGTGACCGGACAGAATAAAAAAGTTCTTTTCCCAGACCTTTAACTGCATCTCTGGTTGTAACAATAATTTGAAAGATGATAATCAACGTAATAAGAACTACTTTCGGCAAATCTCCAAGCCCCATCAGTATCATCAGCACAGGTAGAAAGGCAACTTTTGGAATGGGATATAAAATATAAATTACCGGACTTAATACTTCATCCACTTTTTTGTTCATGCCCAGGGCCAGACCAATTGAAACACCGAGCAGAAGAGAGATAGATACAGCTGTTGTGATGCGGATTAGACTTCTTATTAAATGGATAAATATTACTTCAGGGAACAGTTCGATAAAGTTGAGCAGAACTCGGTGTGGTGCTGGAATAACAGGTGAATCAATAAGATAATAAAAGCCATACCAGAAAAGAAAAATCATAAAAGTTCCGTAAGCAGTATTCAGATTTTCTATCAATCTGTAAATTGAATTTTTATCATTATTTTTATTCTTACTATATAATATTTTTTTCTCTTTTTTTTCTTCTTTATTATTCATGAAATTCATTCCTTTTCCAGACTTTTTCTTACTTCCAGACATATTTTATAAAAATCCATCTTATAGCGCAGAGATTCATCTCCAAAATAGGGATTATCCAGAATATCTTTTATCCCAGAATCTTTCATAACTACAATTTTCTGTCCTAAAAATACAGCTTCAGCAATATTGTGGGTAACAATGACCAGTGTAAGTTGATTTTCCTTGTACAGCTTTAATATCAGGTTCTGCAGTTTTTCTTTACTAATTTCGTCAAGTGAAGAAGAAGGCTCATCCATCAAAAGCAGATCAGAACTTAAGGCTAGTGACCTCCCGATAGCAACCCGCTGTTTCTGTCCACCGCTCAACTGTGCGGGATATTTTTGTTCAAGTCCTTCTATATCAAGTTTGTTTAATATTTTATTTACTTTTGTTTCAATAACTTTTGGATCTTCACCTCTAACTTTAAGACCAAGGGCAATATTTTCCTGAACTATTTTCCAGGGCAGAAGACCGTAATTTTGAAGAATAAGTCCGGTCTGTTTGCGAATGCCATTCTGCTTTTCACCAAATATCTCAATACTGCCGCTCTCTTTTTCAAGCAGACCTGCCAGAGCATAAATAAGGGTGGTTTTTCCACAGCCAGAAGGACCTATCACAGCACAGGTGCTGTTTTTTTCTATGGTGAGATTAATATTTTGCAGAGCAAAAAGTTTTTTCTCTTTATCAGTGTAGCTGACTGAGAGATTATTAATCTTAATCACTATTTATTAAACTTCCTTTCAACCATATCTTCATATTTTACATCAATAATTTCATTTTGAACCTTCTCCACCCAGTCAATAATTTCTGACATATATTCCTGGCTCGGCACACGAGAATAATGGTATTCAGGCATCTCTATCATACCTTCTATTTTTGGATTAAGCTCAAGCCTTGCAATCAATACTTTTCTTGCCCAAGCATCATCTTTTTTAATATCTTCTACCGCTTTATTGTAAGCTCTGTGGAACAGTTCAATTTCTTTTTCTTTGTTTTTTAAAGCTGTTTCTGTAAAAATCATTGCTTCAGGCATAAATTCATCTTTATTTTCGTAAAACCTTTTTTTGAGGCCCCTCAGTTCTCCCATTGAAGCCATCGGTTCCGGAATAATTGCCATATCCAGCTGACCTGCAGCGATCATTTCCAGTCTGGCTGGAATAGCTGGAATATATATTTTTTTCAGCTCATACTTATCAGCCAAAAATTTTTCAGAAAGAAAATTGGATACACTTACCTTCATCATACCTATTTCAATTTTATCTTTTTCTTTAAAATCTTTTTTTACAAGAAAGGGAAAACTTCCATCAGTACTGGTAGTTATCTTTATACCAAAACCATTGTTAACATTATTAATAAAGGCGATTAGATCTGTTATAGCACCATCCAGAGCACCACTCTGCAGGGCGGTCTGACGGTTATTTGCATTTCTGTAGATCTGCATATCAACATCTAAACCCAGCTCTGCAAAATACCCCTTTTCTTCAGCTAAAAAAATCGGGGCAGAATCAACAGCAGGCATAAGTCCTATCTTTAGAGAAAGGTCTTCAGCCTCAGCATAGTTTATAGTTGAGCAGCCGATAGTTAAAACTGCAGTTGTTAGTATAAGTAGAGTAATTGTTTTTTTCATTTTATCATCCTTCCATAATATTTAAAATGTGATAAATTTAACTTTGTAATATATTATATAACTTTTAAGCACATTTTACAATTTACAAAATTAATAGGAGTTTCCCCAAAATTTATTTTCAAGCTGCAAAAAGGGGGCTTTAGTCATCAACGAAATTTTATCTGACAACAGCTAAACTATTTATTATTGGCAGTTTTTTGTTTTGAATGGATAAAAAATATTGCTGGCTGCCCTTAAAATATGTAACTTTCGGCTTTTTCTTTTTTATGATAAAATAATTAGTAGTTATAGAAGTTAGACACTAGAAAACCTGACGTACTTGCCCAGTGGAGTGTCAATGTATATCATGATTGCAGTGCGAAAAAAGTCGATTTTTAATATCATGCCAATTTGAGAAGCTTGTTAAGATAGGGATTATATAAGTCAAAAATTATCATTTAATACTTTTTACAGTGAAAGCATATCAGATAAGATAATTAAGTAAATAGAGGTAAAAGATAGATATACAAGGGGGACTCTATGCAGAAATTAGCAGAAAAATATATTTTTGACAGACTCAGCAGGAAAAAGTGCAGTACGGGAGAGAATAGTATAGAAAAACATAGTAGAGAAGAGGACAGCAGGTGGAAGCTTCAAATAATTAAATTAATTTTTATTACAGCAGCAGTGCTGATTATATCTTTCAGCCTGTCAGCTTCTGCTGTTCTTGACACTTCTGTAAAAAATTATCTCTTAAAAGCACCTTCTTTTAGTAAAGGACTGCTGGAAGGAGAAAGCATTAACTACCGGGATAAAATACTATCCTTTTATGAAGATAATGAATATCAATTGATCTGGTTTAGTAATAATATGATAGATAATAATGCATATGACCTTATTGCAGAGGTAAAAAGGAGCCGGGAAGAAGGACTGAACCCAGCTGATTATCATGCTGATTCGCTGACAGCTCTGCTGAAAAAATATAATAGTAAAGAGCCTGAGAAATTTGATGATCTTTATCTGCTGGATATACTGCTTACTGATGCATATTTTACTCTTGCCGGTGACTATCTTTTGGGAAAGATAGATCCGGAAACATTGGAATTTGAAACTCAATTTTATATAGAAAAAAACAATATGGATTTTATGAGCTATTTAAATATGGCTTTAAAAAATAAAAATATAGAGGGCTCTCTCCAGACTCTGCTGCCGGGATTTGAGCAGTACAGTGATTTAAGAGAAAAGCTTAAGGAATTTTGCAGAAAAAAAAGTGTTTCCGAGTGGTCTTATATACCACCTGGAGAACTGCTTGCAGTTGGAGCTTCAGGCAGGAGGGTTGAACTGCTGCGCCAGAATCTGCTTGCACACGGCTACAGTATAGGTGGAGATGCTTCTGACGATTATTTTGATAAAAATTTAGAAAAAGCTCTTATGGAGTTTCAGTCTGATTATGGATTGACCACAGATGGGATTTTGGGCAATAATACTGTTAGAGAGCTTAATATAAACCTTGACGACAGAATAAATCAGATTACAGTAAATTTGGAGAGACTGCGCTGGCTGCCTGACAGCCTTGGTAAAAATTATATTTATGTCAATATTGCTGATTTCAGCCTTGATGTTGTGGAAAACAGCAAAAAGGTTATGGAGATGAAGGTTATAGTCGGGAATGATCAGAGGAGCACACCTGTTTTCAGTGACAGGATTAGATATGTTGTGCTGAATCCTTACTGGACTGTTCCCAAAACAATAGCTGTCGAGGACAAACTTCCTCTGATAAAAAAAGATATATCATATCTAGCGGAAAATAACTACCGACTTTTTAAATACAGAGAAGGCTCACTGGTAGAGGTTGATCCGGCAGATATTGAATGGAAAAATATAGATAAAGATAATTTTAATTTTATTATAAGACAGGATCCCGGTGATAACAATGCACTGGGGAGGGTAAAATTTCTTTTTCCCAACAAATTTAGTGTTTATCTTCATGACACACCCAACAGAGGGCTGTTTGATCACAGTGAGAGGAGCTTCAGTTCAGGCTGTATTCGTATCGAGAAGCCGCTGGAGCTGGCCCAATATTTGCTGAGAGATAATCCGGAGTGGACTAAAGAAAAGATAGACAAAGAGCTGCAGAAAAATAAAGAAAAATATATAACTTTAAGCAGTCCCTTTACCATTCACCTTCAGTATTCTACAGCCTGGGTTGGAGAAGAAGGGAAAATAAATTTTAGAAAAGATATCTATGGAAGAGATGCAAAATTAAAGGAATCATTTTTTAAAAAAGAGCGATTAAACTAAGACATAAGGAGACCACTTTGATGAAAATAAGAAAAACAGCAGTATTAATATTAATAACATCAGCATTTTTAATCACTACAGCAGCTCCACTGCAGGCTTTTTCTCTTCAAAAAGCAGATTTTGCAGTAAATTATAAAAATCATAGAATACCTTTTAAAGAATTCAGCCTTTTTGTTATACCTGGAGAAACTATAGAACTTACAGCAGCAGAAGAATTCCAAAATAGCAGTTATGAGCTGCTCTATGATTCAGGTCAGCTGATCAAAAAAGGAAAATACAGCTTCAGGTGGAAGGCACCAGAAGAGGTAGGACTCTATGAACTGGAGCTGAGAAGAAGCAGTGCTTCTAACAACTGTAAGATAAACTTTAAAGTTTTTGTCCTTTATCCCTATCAGAATGAAAAGGGAAGTTTTATTAATAATTATCGGATAGGTAATTATCCATCGATTCCACAAAAAATGAGGCAGTATTATCAAACGCCAAGCGGTTTTGTCGAGATCATGCCATCTATACTGGATGTAAAAGTAAGCCCACATTTTAAATTGGGACAGTTTATCTGCAGTCAGAAAGGTGATTACCCTAAATATCTTGTTTTAAAAGAAGATATACTGATTAAGCTGGAATATTTTTTAATAGAAATAAATCAGAAAGGTATCAAAGCAGATACCTTTAACATAATGAGTGGATACAGGACACCCTTTTACAACAGCTCACTGGGTAACTCTGAGCACAGCCGTCATATTTTTGGAGATGCAGTCGATATTTTTATAGATCAAAATCAGAATGGAGTTATGGATGATTTAAATGGTGATGGAAGAATTGATATTAGAGATGCAGATGTTCTGTACAGTATTTTTATTTCCCTAGAAAATAAAGAATTTTACAGACCACTTATTGGAGGAATTGCAAAATACAGGGCAAACGGAATCCGCGGCCCATTTATTCATTTAGACAGTAGAGGCTTTAAAGCAAGGTGGTAATTACATCTGACGTTTTCCTAATATTGTTTGATTAAAATTAAATTACAGAGCAGCTGAGTAGAGCGGAGAAAATCAATTTGTTTTATTTAATTTAAAGGAGGCAAAAAAGTGTTAGTAGGAGATGTTTTAAATAAAGTTGCAGCAGAAAAAGGTGATAAGACAGCGGCTTTTTTTGCTAATGATACGATAAGTTATAAAGAACTAAATATCAGATCAAACAAACTGGCCCATGGGCTGATAGATCTGGGTATAGAGCCAGAAAATATGGTTAGTATAATGCTGCCCAACAGTCTGGAATTTTTGACAGCCTATTTTGGTGTTATAAAATCTGGAGCCACAATGGTTCCAATAAATATAATGTTTAAAGTTCCTGCAGTCGAATATATTCTTAATAATTCTGAAGCTAAAGCAGTAATAACAAGCAGAGGCTTTTTGCCCCTGCTGAAAAAATGTGAGCTTGATTATCTGGAGAATATTATACTGGTTGATGAAAAGGAAGAGGAAACAATCCATATTGATGAATTTGCTGATAAATCAGATAAGCTGCCGGAATTGCAAAATGTAGATGAACAGTCAGTGGCAGCCTGTCTTTATACTTCTGGAACTACTGGTGATCCTAAAGGTGCAATGCTGACACACCATAATTTAATTTATGATACAGAGGCTACGATAGAACATCTGCATGTAGATGATACCGGCAGATATATATGTGTTTTGCCTATGTTCCACGCTTTTGCAGAAACTGTGTGTATGCTGATGCCTATATTTTTAGGGGCAGATATAGTTATTGCCGAAAAGTTTCTCCCCGAAAAGGTGCTGCGTACAATTCAGGAGAAAAATGTAACATTTTTTACTGGTGTCCCCACCATGTATACAGCTTTATTAAATGTAAAAAACAGAGATCAGTATAATCTCTCACATCTAAAGTTATGTCTTTCTGGTGGAGCAGCCATGCCTCAGCAGATTATGAAAGAGTTTGAAGAGACATTTAATGTAACAATAATTGAAGGTAATGGACCAACAGAAACTTCACCTGTTGCCTACGCCAATCCACCAAAAGGTATCAGAAAACCCACTTCTGTTGGACTGCCTATTCCTGGAACAGCAGTAAAGATAGTAGATAAAGATGATAATGAACTGCCCAGAGGAGAAATTGGAGAAATAGCTGTTAAGGGTGATAATGTTATGAAGGGATATTTTAAAAATCCTGAAGCAACTAAAAAAGCATTGAGAGGTGGCTGGTTCCACACTGGAGATCTCGGGAAAATGGATGAAGACGGCTATATCTATATAGTTGACAGGAAAAAAGATATGATTAATGTTGGGGGTATGAACGTGTATCCGCGTGAAATAGAAGAACAGCTCTACAAACATCCTAAAATACTGGAAGCAGCAGTTGTAGCAGCAAAGGATGAGCTCAGAGGTGAAATACCAAAAGCTGTGATTGTGCTGAAAGAAGGAGAAACTGCTACTGAAAGAGAAATAAGAACATACTGTATGGAGTATTTTGCAAATTATAAAATACCCAAATTGGTGGACTTTGTGGATGAACTGCCCAAAGGAACTACTGGAAAGATTGACAAAAAAGTGCTTAGAGATTTATAACTAGCTGACTGCAGACCGGGCAGTATTTTATTAGTGCTGCCTTAAAAAACTGGAGGGATTACTTGTGACAGCTGATTACAAAAAAATGAGAGAAGAAATGGTAAAAAAACAGCTTGTTCCAAGGGGAATTAATGATAAAAATGTACTTGATGCGATGAGAACTGTACCCCGCGAAAAATTTGTGCTGGGAAAATACAAAAATAGGGCTTATGCAGATAGTGCACTTCCGATTGATTTCGGGCAGACAATTAGCCAGCCCTATATTGCTGCAGCCATGATTCAGTTAATTAAACCCAAAAAGGAAGATAAAATACTGGAAATCGGTACAGGTTCCGGATATGCAGCTGCAGTTCTGGCCCAGATAGCTGCTGAAGTCTATACTGTAGAAAGAATAGCTGAACTTGCTAAAAAAGCAGAAAAAAGATTTAAAGATCTCGAATACAGCAATATTATGGTTAAAACTGCTGATGGGACTCTGGGCTGGGAAAAATACAGTCCTTTTGACAAAATTTTAGTTTCTGCGGCAGCTCCATCAGTACCGGAAAAGTTGAAAAAACAGCTTGCTGATGGAGGTTTAATGGTTGTTCCTGTTGGCGAAAAAGGTGGTATACAGCAGCTGATGTTGATAGAAAGAAAGTCGGCAGAGAAGTTCAGCTGCAGGGAACTTGATTATGTAAGATTTGTGCCTTTGATTGGAGAAAATGGATACTAATGAATTATTATATATTGAAGCAGCAGTTCTGCCAGATTTAAATCTCTGATTGAAAAAATGTATACAGCTGCAGAAACTTTATTTAGCAATAATTTTTTGGTATAGTATATATAATTACTATAATTAATTTAAGAAGATAGGAGTGGAGGAATATTGTCAGCAACTTATACATCATTTTCTGTTTATCTGATTTTTTTAATGGGAATTGGAGTTTATTTTTATAATAAAACAGCCAGTCTTGAGGATTATCTTATTGGAGGAAGAGCTATGGGAAGCTGGGTAACAGCCCTTTCAGCTCAGGCAAGTGATATGAGTGGATGGCTTCTTATGGGGCTCCCCGGTGCAGTATATTTAGGTGGATTAAGCCAGTCCTGGATAGCAATTGGTCTTTTTATCGGCACATTTTTGAACTGGAAATATGTTGCCAGCCGCCTGCGTGTATATACAGAAGTGACAGATTCTATGACACTCCCATCTTTTTTCGAGGACCGCTTTCGTGATAGAAGTTATAGTCTGCTAGCAAACCTCGTGGGCTTGCCCCGAGAAAATAGCAGACGGTTTTGAATTTCAATTATTATGTTTAGCTAATAATAATTTTGCAAAAAGGAGAACGTTTGTTTGCATAAGCTTCCTATTTAGGGTATAATATTAATAGGGAGATGAAAGCATGGTTAGTAAGAAAATTTTAAGAAAAAAAGGATATAAATTCAGATTATATCCTAATAAAGAACAGAAAATATTAATAAACAAATCAGTTGGTTGTGCAAGGTATATATATAATCATTTTCTTGCAAAAGCTAAAGAAAATGATTATAAAACATATACTGAATATTCTAAGCAACTAACGCAATTAAAAAAAGAATTGCAGTGGTTAAAAGAACCAGACAAGTTTGCTTTACAAAATGCTCTTAAAGATTTAGATAAAGCTTTTAATAATTTTTTTAGTGGCAAATATGATTTTCCCCAGTTTAAATCTAAAAAGGATACTCAAAATTCTTATCGTAGTAATAAGTTTATTAGAAAAAATGGGACTACTAATATTGAAATTA